>CAZIWA010000044.1:0-39980 GCA_964542875.1 uncultured Phycisphaeraceae bacterium | reverse complement strand
ACTTCGATGGTGAAGTCGACGTGGCCGGGGGTGTCGATGAGGTTCATGGTGAACTGGGTGGCGCCATGGCGGGACTTGTCTTTATCCCAAACGCGGCGGGTCCAGAAGGTGGTGGTGGCGGCAGAGTTGATGGTGATGCCGCGTGCCTGTTCATCAGGATCAAAGTCCATGGTGGCTGCGCCGGTGTGCACTTCACCCATCTGGTGGATCTTGCCGGAGAAGTAGAGAATGCGCTCGGACGTGGTGGTTTTACCGGCGTCGATGTGGGCACAGATACCAAAGTTGCGTGTGCGTTCCAGAATGGCCATGGCTTTTCCCTTGTGTTGCCTTTTGATCCGGTCGTGAACACGGATCAGACTGCGGACGGAGCGTTCGCGTTCCTTCGACAATCGGGGAACGCGGCTGGGCAACCCGCGCCTTTTTAAGGCTTAAATGCGGGCTTGAGCCAGCGCACCTGCTGGTGCTTGTTCGTTGTTTAGGAAAGGCCGCTTTTTGACTGCGCCTGGGAGCCCAACAAACGAAAAACAGTACGTCCAGCCTCGGTGAAAACAGGCTAAAAGTCTATCATCTGGCGCTTTGGGGTCAAGTTGGGGAATTTATGAATTACGGGTTATGAATGAGGAAATATGACTTAAAGAGCGGGAAAGCCGCGGTTTTGCGTCGGCCGGAGAGCCATAAAGACTTTCATCGTCAGGCCGCGGGGGCGCTTTCGACATGTTTTTTGAAGTCCAGGAGGTTTTGCTCGGCGGAGAGGGCCGGATCGGGCTTAAAGGGCTTGAGGAAGCTGATGTCGGTTTTGCTGGGGAGGAGGATGGCCCTGAGGATGCCCGTGGGGGTGGTCAGGCGGGTGCTGACGCGCACGGCGACGATGATGGCGCCTGCCGCCATGGCGCCTTCCATGCCGTGTACGTCCAGGGGAGAGCCGGAGTGGGGGGATTGGGCGCGGCCTACAACGTCGGCAATGACCATGGATTTGCCTTTGGCCAGCGTCTGGGAGATGGATTGAGGCTGGCTTTGAGGCTGGTCGGTGTAAGGGAGAGGATGGAAAGCCATCTGGAAAATGCCGGGGATGTCATCGAGCCGGCCTTTGGGGATGGACCAGAAGACCTGGCGGTTTAAGGGAGCCTGGACGATGAGCGGGGTGAGGGGGCCGACCTTGCCTACGCAGACGAGCAGGATGGGGCCGGAGGTGGGGACCAGGCCTTTGCCCTGCCATTTAAGCCGATGCCAGACGATGACGTAGACACGGGAGATGCGCCACATGACATTGCCCATGGCGGTGGGCATGGGCCCGCGACGCATTTCAATAAAGAGGCCGATGATGCCGACGATCACGAGGATGAAGGCGTTGACCATGAGGATGTAGTACATGAGATCGTCGATGGTCATGTGCTGGCCGGTGGCCTTGTCGACAGGGAAGTACTTTTCGACCGTGGCGGCCTGCCAAAGGACAAAGTTAATGACGATGCCGCCTGAGGTGGAGATGAGATCGCGCACGGCGAAGACGCGGCCTCGGATGTAGTTGGGGGTGATGGCGGCCATGAGGGTGCCGACGCAGATCATGCAGGCGGAGCCAAAGAAGCCGACGGCGAAGCAGAGGCCCAGGGCGAGGTAATAAGAGGTGTTGAAGCACATGACGAACATGGCCAGGCCGGCAAGGATCATGGTGATCATGGCGAACCATGCGCTCTCACGGGCGGTGGCGATCCAGGCGACCCAGAGGCTGCCCAGAAGGAGGCCGATGCCGAGGCAGAAGCTCAGGTAGCCCACGTGGGTGACGATCTGATCCTTGGGAATGCCGTAAAGCTCGGCACAGAAGGCGACCATGGCGGCCAGGAAGATCTGGGAAGCGGCCCAAAAGAGGGTGGACAAGCCAATGAGAATCAGGATGGCGCGGTGCGTGCGGGTGAAGCCGATGGCTTCATAAAGCCGCTGAAATTCGTTTTTCTTGGGGCCCAGGGGTTCGGTGTCGTGGGCGTGGACCTTCATGAAGGTGAAGAACCACCCGGAAAAGAAGTAAACACAGAATCCGAGGATGATGCCGTACCTGACGGAGCCTTTTTCAAGGATGGGACCGGCGATGGCAAAGCCCAGGAGGGAGGCGACAACCCCGATGCCCAGGATGATGGCGTTTGCGGACTGAAGCTGGCTTAAGGGGACAATGTTGGGGACGAAGGCATTGCGGGTGGGGCCGAACATGGCGGCGAAAGCGCCGACGGCGAAAAGGATGGCGTAAACCTCCCAGTAGCGGTCCGGGGTGACGAGCTTGGAGACCTCCGCGGAGACGCCTGCGGGGATGAGGAAGAAGGCCAGGAGGAGGATGGCGGCGCGGGATTGATCGCAGGCGAACATGAGCCATTTGCGCGAGACGGTATCTGCGAGCCAACCGCCCACGGGGCAAAAGATGACGTAGGGGAGGAAGAACCAGAAGTAGACGGCGGCCTGAACGCTTGCCCCCTGGGTGTGCTCACCGGCGATGCCCAGGAGGGGCATGGCGGCGAGTTCGATGAGGCGGTCGCCAAAGCCTGAGGCGGCGACGCTGGCCCACATGAGCATGAAGCTGACGTTGCGCCAGAGAGGCGTTGGGGTGGAGTGTGCCGCCAGGGTGGGGTTTGTCATGCGGGGGATAGTTTAATCGGGAGGAAGAAGCGGGGTTTGGTGTGCGAAAAACACATCAGGCTTCGACAACTTCGGTGAGCTGGAAAGGGTTGCCTTCGGGGTCTTTGCCTTTGCACCAGACGACATGTTCCCAGCGGCCGATCTTGCCCATTTTGACGCCTTTGGTGAGGAGTTCGGCGCAGGCGGCCTCGACGTTGGGGACTTCGAACATGATCTGGGGAGGGCGGTTGTAGTTTTTGGGATGCCCGCCGCCGTGGAGGGCGAGGAGGACGCCGCGGCCAAGATCAAGCTCCATCCAGCGGTCGGCGGGGCGTGAGACTTTGATTTTGAGGCCAAAGGTGTCGCTGTACCAGTTGGCAAGGCCCTCATAGTCTTTGACGTACATGATGACGCGGCCGATTTTTGCTTTCATGGGTTCCTCGGAATGGGTGACGGGGAAATGATAGCGCAGGGTGATGGGGGCGGGAGCCAATCGGTTTGAACGGAAATTTTTGTTGGCGCGATAGTTGGCCTTGACGCGTAAGGGATTGCTTACGTATATTGGGCGGCATGATCATGAGTCCCGATCGCGAGCCTGATGTGTTTGCGGCGATCAGCCACCGTTCACGGCGGCAGATGTTGGACTTGCTGACTGAAACCGAACGTTCGGTCAGTGATATTGCGGCACACTTTGAAATGAGCCGGCCTGCGGTTTCCCAGCACCTTCGGATTCTGCTTGATGCGGAGCTGGTCACGGAGCGCAGGCAGGGGCGTGAGCGGCGGTATCGGCTTGTGCCCCATCGGCTTGGGCCGGTGCGGGATTGGATCGCGCATTATGAGCGGTTCTGGGATGACCGGCTTGGCCGTCTTGCGCAGCAGTTGTCTAAAGGGAACGACCAATGAGCAATACGATTCGACGAGAGCTTGCGATTCCACAGCCGCGGGAGCGGGTCTGGCGGTCGCTTACGGACAGTGCGGCGCTGGCTGAGTGGATGTTTCCCAATGACATGGTGGCGCGCGTGGGGCATCATTTTACGTTTACGGTGCCGGGAAACCCGAAGGTTGGTTTTGAAGGGTTGGTGGTGCGCTGCGAGGTGCTGGAGTGCGAACCGCCGAGCCGGCTGGTGTTTTCATGGTCTGCCGGCGGGCCGGTTGAGAATACGCGCGTGAGTTTCAGGCTGGAGCCCGATGGCGACGGCACGCGGCTGTTTTTTGAGCACTCCGGGTTTGACCTTTCCGAGACGTGGGGCCAGCAAGCGCTTAAGGGCGCCGAGTATGGTTGGGCGAAGATGCTCGGGAAGCTTTCCGGAGTGGCTGCGGGCCTGGCTGACGGCCAGCAGCAGCCGTAAGCAGAGATAAGCTCACATTCTTAAAAGAGCAGGAACAATGAATAAAGCGACATCCCAGGTCGATGGGTACATAAGAAAAAATAAGAAATGGCAGGACGAGCTTTCGAAGTTGAGGGCGATCCTTCTTGAGTCTGAGCTTATTGAAGATGTGAAGTGGCGTGTGCCCGCTTATACGTTTGGAGGGGCGAACGTCGTTTTGCTAGGCACTTTAAAGGATTGCTGCACGCTTAGTTTCATGAAAGGCGCGCTGCTGAAGGATGCCAAAGGCATTTTGGAAAAACCGGGCGAGAACACGCAGTCAGCCCGGGTGATCCGGTTTGCCGGTGTTCAAAAGATCAATGAGCTGGAGTCCGTTTTGAAGGCTTATATCGATGAAGCCATTGAAGCGGAGAAGGCCGGCTTGAAGGTGGAGTTCAAGAAGATCGACGAATTCACGGTTCCTGATGAACTGCAGAAGAAACTGGATGAGATGCCTGCTTTGAAGCATGCGTTTAAAGCGTTAACGCCTGGTCGTCAAAGGGCATACATGCTTTACATTTCGGGAGCTAAACAATCCAAGACCCGGGAGGCTCGGGTTGAAAAGTACATTCAAAAAATTCTCGACGGAAAGGGATTAGATGATTAGCGAGGCGACACAACGGACGATTTTCCGGTGGATTCACATTGTGTTTGGGCTTCCGATCCTGGGGTACATTTACGGGCCTCCTGAGGAGGTTCAGCAGTACGCTCCCATGTTTCGGTATGTTTTTGTTCCTGTGCTTGTGCTTTCGGGATTGTGGTTGTGGAAGGGGCATGTTGTGATGCGGCTTCTGAAGAGATAATGTTCCCGAGCGTAATTGGTCATGTCGCTTGTGGCCGCGTGGGGAATGCAGAGAAGACTTTTTCAACACCTATCGAGGGTGTTGAAAAACAAGAAGGGATCAAATGATCGTTAACCGGGGGCTGCGCTCGAAGACTCGAAGACTCGCTGACCCCCGGCTACGGGCGACCGCCCCGCTGGGGCAAAGAAAATGCCCAATCCCATGCACAAACATTAAAACGCATAGGACGCTGTTAATGTTGCGGCAGATGTTCTTTTCTGGATGCTAAAATCGGCGCATGCATAACCCTGACTATGTCATTCGGCACATGACCCCCGGCGAGGTGGAATTGGCTGCGGATTGGGCCGCGCGCGAGGGGTGGAACCCCGGGCTGCAAGACGCCAAGGCGTTTTATGCCGCCGACCCCGAAGGTTTTCTGATCGGGTTGGCCGACAACGTGCCGGTGGCGGTGATTTCCGCGGTCCGGTACGGGAATGAGTTTGCGTTTATCGGGTTTTACATCGCACACCCGGACTTTCGCGATCAGGGGTACGGCTTTCGGCTGGCCCGGCAGGCGATCAAGCGGTGCGAGGATCTGAATACGGGCCTGGACGGCGTGCTGGATAAGGTGGAGAGTTACGGGCAGATCGGATTCAAGCTGGCGTACCGCAATGGCCGGTGGCAGGGGGTGGCCGCGGCGGGTAAAGGCGCGGGGCGCAAAGAGATCGTGGATGTGCGGAGGGTGGAGTTTAAGGCGCTGGCGGCGTATGACCGGATGATGTTTCCGGCGGCGCGGGATGCGTTTTTAAAGGTCTGGATCGCCGAGCCTGAGCACAAGGGCGTGGCGTGGGTGGAGGGCGGGAGGATCAAAGGGTATGGGGTGATCCGGCCTTGCCGGACGGGATACAAGGTGGGGCCGTTGTTTGCGGATAACCAGACGATTGCGCATGAGCTTTACCTGGCTCTGGCGGGGCTGGCGCCGGTGGGGGCACAGGTGTTTTGGGATACGCCCATGTGCAATGGGCCTGCGGTGGAGCTGGCCAAGGGCATGGGGATGCATGTGGTGTTTGAGACGGCGCGAATGTACAGCAAGGGGCCGCCTGAGATTGATTTGGCCAGGGTGTTTGGGGTGACGACGTTTGAGCTGGGGTGAGCAACACATTTGGAGTTTCACGTCGCGCGTCCGGGTCGGTGTCGACGATATGAGAGGCGGAGAAGATTTTGAGGCGCGTGAAAGACGCAGCACTGCTTCGGGCCGTGCCGTGCCACCCGTGATGGCGGAAAGCGGTTACTTGAGATTCATTTTGGCATGGGGGAGAACCTGATACGGATCAGACGCTAGGATGTCGCGATTTTATGGAAAAGTCTAAACGCCGAAAGTGGTTGCTGAGCAAGTGGTCCGACCTGATGGTGGATCACCGTTGGGTGGTTTTGATCATTGCGTTGGTGATTACGCTTGTGTGCGCGGGGTATACGGCCAAGAAGCTGGGCTTTCAGGCAAATCGTAACGACTTAATTTCCAAGGATTTAGATTGGAATCAGCGATTTATCTCCTGGCAGGAGAACTTTCCCGGGAGTTTTGACTTGTACCTGGCGGTGGATGCCGGGGTGCCCGGGCCAGACGGGAAGGCACCCAAACTGGAGCAGGCCAAGGCGCTGGTGGACGAATTGGCGGTGAACCTGAAGAAGGTGCCGCACGTGAAACGCGTGGTGTGGGGGTTTGAGCCGGAGAAGTTTTCCGGCCGCGCCATCCGGATGGATGACTATCCGGTCTTCCTCAAACGCATCAAGCAAGTGGAAGACGCAGACACCCTGATCGACAGCGCGACGCCCGGGGCGATGCTGGCCAATGTGCAAAAGAAGATGCAGGACGACTCCAAAGGGGACGACAAGGCGCAGGCGACCCAGCCCGCTGCCAAGAAAGAGGAGATGTCCGAGGCGCAGGCGATCGCGGGGATCCGGGATCTGCGGGCGATCATCGAGGCGTTCGGCAAGACGCTGCAAGACCCGAAGATGACGCAGGGCGAGTTTGTATGGGAGATGGAAGCGGGATCGGAGGATTCCAAGTTTCAGTATCAGATCAGCCGCAACGGGCGGATGCTGTTCATGCGAATTACGCCGGAGTTTGACCGGACGGCGCTGAACCCGGTGCAGGCGTCGATCACCGAAGTGCGCAAGGTGATGGCGGACGTGGGGACGAGGCATAAGGATGTGGAGTTCGGGCTTACCGGCATTGAGGTGATGGAAACCGACGAGACGGCGGCGGCGGACTGGGACAGCACATGGACCAGCGCGGCGGCGGCGGTTGTGATTACGATTTTCGTGGCGCTGGCATTCCACAGCCTGGGGCTGCCCATCATCGCAATGTCGTCTCTCCTGTGTGGCATCGCCTGGACGTTTGGCTTCCTGACGCTGTCGATCGGCCACCTGCAGATTTTGAGCGTGGTGTTCGTGCTGCTGCTTCTGGGGATGGGCATTGATTACGCGGTTCTGCTGAGCAGCGGGTATGAAGTGGCGCGGCCCAACTACCCAGACACACGCGAGGGCTTTAAAGCGGCGATGCGGGCGACTTTTGTGAACATGGGGCCGGGCATCGTGACGGGGTGCATTACCGCGGCGCTGGCGTTCGCCACGACGCTGCCGACGAAGTTCACGGGGGTTGCTGAGATGGGGCTGGTGTCCGGGACGGGGCTGATTTTGTGTCTGATAGCGATGTTCACGGTCTATCCGGCGCTGCTTTCGATCTTCTTCTGGCATTCAAAGAACGTGACGCCGTTCCAGAAGCGGACGGTGAACTTCTATTCCGATAAGGTTCCCCTGTTTTTCTCCCGGCACCCGAAGAAGACCTTGATTGTGGCGACGGTGCTTTGCGTGCTTTCGGTGGGGGCGATGAGCCAAAAGTCGTTTGATTACGACTTGATGAAACTTCAGCCTCAGGGGGTGGACAGCATCAAGTGGCAGGACCGGATCATCCATGATTCGGGGGAATCCATCTGGTTTGGGGTGAGCATCACCAAAGACCTGGCGGAAGCGCAGCGTCGTGCCGATGAGTTCCGGAAAATGCCGACGGTGGCAGGGGTGCGCGGGATCGGGCTTTTGTTCCCTGAGCAGGATGATTTGAAGATCGCCGAGATCAAAAAATTGGAAGCCAGGCTTGGTCCGAGCCTGGAAAAGGCGCTAGCCGAGCCAGCCAAGAAGGAAGACAAAGGCGGGTTCCTGGGTGGGCTTTTTGGCGGGAACAAAGATGTGGTGGGGCAGCTTAAATCCCTGCGCACAGGGATGGGGATCTATACCGCGCTGGCGGACATCCCCAAGCCGGTGCTGGCGGAACTGAAACTGCTCGAAAGCAGCATCGACCATGTGGTGAAGGCCTACGGCGAGCTGTCCAAAGACGAACAGCTCAGCCGGATCGCCCGGCTGGATGCGTTTTACAAGGGGTGGCGTGCGCTGCGGCTGGGGCAGATCAAAGAGATGTTTGATACATCGCCTTTGACGCCCAAGGACGTGCCTGCGGAGTTGCTGGAGGCGTACATCGACAAGGATGGGCGCATGTCGCTGGAGATTATTCCCAAGCTTCCGCCTGACGCGGCGAAGCAGGGGATTACGGGCGTGCTGGATGGGCGTTTCATGCCGGTGTTCATTGCCGACCTGGCGAAGGTGGACAAGGAATATACGGGGACGATCAACCAGATTTACCAGTCAGGGTTTTTGATCAAGCAGACGTATCAGTTCGCGGGGATCGCGGCGTTTTTCATCGTGCTGCTGGTGGTGTACCTGGACTTTAGAAGCGTGCATGACACGCTGTGCGCGCTGTTCCCGGTGGCGATCGGGTTTGGGATCACCTTTGGGATCATGTACCTGACGGGGCAGCAGATCAATGCGGCGAACATCATTGTGCTTCCGCTGATGTTTGGCATCGGGGTGAGCGCGGGTGTGAATATTCTGCATCGCTACCGTGAGGATAAAACGGGGCGGCCGCTGGGCCTGACCAACGGGACGGGCAAGGGCGTGACGGTGACGACGTTCACAAGCATGATCGGATTTGGCGCGATGATGTTTGCGACGCACCGGGGTATCGCCAGCCTTGGGTTTGTGCTGTTTACCGGCCTAGGCATGACGCTGCTGGCGAGCTATTCGGTGGTGCCGGCGTGGCTGGAACTGAGGACGCGGGCGCTGGAGAAGAAGGGGAAGAAGGAAGGGGCTGGGGTCTAGGGTCTGGTCGGGGGAGAGCCATGATGAGGGCGTGTGGTTTTTGTGTGGTTTGCGGGAGGTCGGGCTGTTGCCCGAAGACCCTCGCTGGCGCGTCGGGCTTGTATGTGTTTTTGGCGTGAGGTGGGTGAGGGGGTTGTTGGCGGGTACAAGACAGGCTCACGCGGATGTGCCGCGTGCCACCCGGAAATGTGGGTTCAGCTAACGGGTTAAGGTGTTGAGGCGGGTGTGGGAGAAGAGGGAACTGCGGGCTTCTTTTTGCGATTTAAGAGCCAGTCGAGTTCTTCGCATTTTAAAAGTTTGGATGCCAGGAGGAAGACGCCGCCGCCGAGGATGACCATGATGATGAGTTGGATGAAGACAGCTTTTTTGGTGAGGGCTGCGGGGTCGAAGAACCAGGTGATGGGCCAGAGGACGGCACCCATGATGAGGGTGCAGATGGCGGTGATGGCCCAGCCGCGGACGACATCGAAGCCGATGATGTTGTCGAAGTGTTTGCGGAGGAAAAACAGCAGCAGGGCGTTTTGGATGACGGCGCAGACCGCGGTGGCCCAGGCCATGCCGGTGATGCCAAAGGGCCAGATGACAATGATGTTCATGATGAAGTTCAAGACCACCATGCAGACGCTGACGACGACCGGGGTTTTGGTGTCCTTGACGGCGTAGAAAGCGCGGGTGATGACGTGCGTCATGGAATACGCCCAGATCGCGGGTGCAAAGCCGGCCAGCACGGAGGCAACGCGGAGAGAACCGGTGATGGTGCCTTCATTCCACTCAAACATGACACGGCAGGCGGGCACACGCACGAGGATGAGGCCCACGGAGGCAGGGAGCCCGATGAAGACGGTGATGCGCAGACCCTGACGGAGGATTTTACGGAAATGGTCCCAGCCGGTTTCGGCGACCTGGGTGGCGGCTTTGGCCAGTGCCGGGAAGATGGCGGTGGCGATGGCGATGCCAAAAACACCCAGGGGAAACTGGTAGAGCTTGCTGGCGCTGGCCATGGTGATCACACCGCCGTCTTCGACTGGATAATCGACCAGCCAGCCGAAGATGGAGAGTTTCTCCGCATCACCCGGGCTGTGGGAAAGCGCTGCGGTGATGACCGAGTCCATCGCGGTGTTGATTTGCAGCACTGAAAGCGCCAGCAGCATGGGGCCCATGGTGTAGGCGATTTTCCAGAAATACTCGGAGGTGCCGGAGAAGTCCGTCGTGAAACGCTCAATGCGGCGAAGCAGAAGACCCTGCGAAATGAGCTGGATGAGCCCGGAAATGGGGACGCTCCAGGCGACGATGAAGGCGATCTTCATTTTGACGTCGGTGGGGTCGTGAATGTTGGCCACCCTGGCGAAGATGTAGGCGATAAAGATGCTCAGGATCGTCGTGACGTTCATGAAGATCGGCATGCCCGCAGAGGGTGCGAACCGGCCATGAACCTGGAGCATGGCGCCGATAATGGCGACGAGGCAGATCATGGGCATGTAGGGCACCATGATGAGGCTCAACTGAGCGATGAGCATCCATTTGTCAGACAAGGGAAGCAGCCACATGCACAGGCCGATGGCCAGCATCACCAGGAGCGTAAGAACGGTGAGAAGCGTGCCGATGATGGTCAAGCACAGCGAGCCGAGCTTGCGGGCCATGGGCGGGTCGGTGTGCTGAAGATCCGTATAGACGGGGATGAAGGCGGCGGTGAGCGCCCCTTCACCAAAAAGCCTGCGGAAGAGGTTGGGAAGGGTGAACCCCATCGTGAAGGCATCGCCGACGAAGCTGAGAAGCCCCAGGGAGGAGGTGATCAGAGAGTCGCGCAGGAGGCCGGTGATGCGGGAGCCGAATGTGAGTATGCCGACGACCTTGGCGGCACCGACGAAGCTGGTTTCAGCTTTCCTGGGAGGGCTGGCGGCCGCGCCGGGTTGTTCGGGGATGGCGGTCATGGGGGAGGGGGCTGGTCAGAAATAAGAGTTACCCGTGGCCCTGTTTGTGTGGGGACTACATTTCGCTGACGTTGAGGGCCAGGAGGCGGTAGTCCTGCGCGCCGGCGGAACTGGGGGCGTAATCGAGGATGGTTTTACCGAAGCTGGGGCACTCGGCGAGCTTGATGTTGCGGCGGATGGCGGGCTGGAGGATGTCGGCGTTGCGCCAGGGGACGTCCAGGTTTCGGGAGGCTTCGAGGAAGGAATCCAGGTCCGCCATCACTTCGCGGCCGAGGGCTGTTTGAGCTTCGTGCATGCAGAGGATGATGCCGGAAACTTTCAGGTCTTTATTGACCGATTGGCGGACAAGGTTGACGGTTTCAAGGAGCTTGGAGAGGCCCTGGAGGGCCAGGAAGTGCGACTGCATGGGGACGAAGACTTCCTGGGCGAAGGCGAGGGCGTTGATGGTGAGCATGCCGAGGCTGGGGGGGCAGTCGATGAGGACGTAGTCGAAGGCGACGGCCTTGGGGCCGGAGATCCATTGGCGGACTTTGCGGGCGAGGGTCTGCTGGGCGCTGCCGGACTGGGCCTGGGCGGCGAGTTCGGATTCCACGCCGGCGAGATTGACCTCGGCGGGGAGAACCCAGATGTGGTCGCTGACCTGCTTGGCGATGCTCTGCGCGGTGACGCTGGGATCAGTGAGCAGGTGGTAGATGGATTTTTCCAGGGTGTCGGGGTCGACGCCCATGTGGAGCGTGAGGTGGGCCTGGGAATCCATGTCGATGAAGAGGACGCGTTTACCCAGTTCGGCCAGTGCTGCGCCGAGGTTGGCGGTGGTGGTGGTTTTACCGACGCCGCCTTTTTGATTGATGAGGGCGATCACCCGTGTGGTGGATGCGGACTGATTGGTGGTCACTGGGGGACGCCTCCGTGCGTCGGGGAATGGGTTTTATTGGGGGTCGATTATACCGGGAGAGGGACGGGAAATTACGAATTATGATTTATGAATTATGAATTGGGGAGGTGAAGAACAGTGGGTTTTCAAGGGATTGCGAGGCAATGGTTTTAGAAGCCGGCGGGGGTTTGGCGGCGGTAGCCGGAGGGGGTTTGGCCGACGAATTTGCGGAAGGATGCCGCGAAATGCTGGCTGGAGGAGAAACCGAGCTTCAGGGCGATGCGGGTGATGGATTGGTCGGTTTGGGTGAGGAGTTCACGGGCACGACGGATGCGGGCGCGGTGACGGTAGTCCGCGGGGGAGACGCCCATTTCACGGGCGAAACGTTCATGGAAGCGGCTGACGCCGAGGTTGGCCATGCGGGCCATTTTTTCAATGTTCAGGGGCAGGCCGGGGTTCTGGTCGATGGCGTTCTTGACGGCGAGGATGGGGGGAGAGGGTTGGGTGTGCTGGTTTTGGCTTTGACCGGGTGCTGAGGTGCGGGAGGCGAGGTCGTGGTCTCGGAGGATTTCGACCAGAAGGCGGTGCAAGGCAGCGCGGATGACGACGCGGCTGGCGGGGCCGGGGTAGGTGAGTTCGCGGTGGATGTCCTGAAAGGCGATGAGGGTGTGCTGGGAGGCGGGGAAGGCGCGGAGGGTGAGGTTTTGCAGGCCCTGGCGGAGGGTGGCGGTTTCCTGGGTGGTGAGGCCGGGGAGTGGAGCAGAAGCCGGGAAGGCGGGCTGGAGCCAGTAGATTTCGCTGGGTTCCAGGACGTGGTCGATCCCGCCGTGCATCTCGTCGGGTTTGGAGATGTAGAGGTGGTTTTTAGGGACGGTGTGCATCTGATCGGTGGCCCACCACTGGACGGCGCCGCGGAGGATGTAGCAGACTTCAAAATAGTCGTGGCGGTGGGGGCTGAGGCCCTGGTTTTTGGCGATGACCTGTTTGTTCCAGCCGAAGGCGTGGAGTTCGGGGATGAGGCATTCCTGGCCGATCCAGGCCTGGCGTTGGATGTGTCTGGGGGCGATGCGCATGTATAAAAATCTACGGTCGATTTTCCCGGACGACAAGGGGAGATGGGCGGGGAGAATGATTTTGATGAAGAACGGCCCATTTAAAGATGAAACGCAGGACGCATGGGTGTCATGGGTTTTTACAGGCATGGGGGCGTTTAAGCAGGCGCGTGCAAGGGTCTTCAAATAAATGAAGGTACCAGGGCTTACGCGCTGGGAAGCGCTTACGACCCTGGCTGCAATAAGAACGGGCCGTTGGCCCTGAAGAAAGAAAAGGCGATTTATGACCACGACGACTGAAAAGAAACCGACGTTCAACCTGACGCAGAATCAGTTGGATTTCTATGCACGTGAGGGTTATCTGGCTCTGGAGCCGCTGACGACGCCGGAGGAAGTGGTGTGGCTGCGGGAGATTTATGACCGGTTGTTCAGCCAGCGGGCCGGATGGGAGCGAGGGGACCAGTTTGACCTGGGCGGGGTGGATGATGAGACCAAGGAACCGGTGCTGCCTCAGATTCTGAGCCCGACGAAGTACGCGCCGGAATTGAACGATGCGCAGCTTCTGGTGAACGCCAAACGGGTGATTCAACAGATTCTGGGGTCGGATGAGGCGACATGCAGTTTTGCGCACTTTATCTATAAGCCGGCGAAGTTCGGCGCGGCGACGCCGTGGCACCAGGATTCGGCGTATTGGAATGCGCAGTACGACCATCGGACGCTGAGCGTGTGGGTGCCGCTTCAGGAGGCGACGCTGGCCAACGGGTGCATGCAGTTTGTACCCAAGAGCCAGCAGGCGCACGCGATCTACAAGCATCAAAGCATCAACAACGATCCACGGATCCACGGGTTGGAATTTGTGCCCGAGGAACTGCACCGGGTGAAGGACGCGGTGGCGTGCCCGCTGGCGCCGGGCGGGGCGACGGTGCATGGGGGATATACGTTCCACTACACGGGGCCGAATAAATCAGATGTGCCGCGGCGGGCGATGATCCTGATGGGTGGGCTGCCGGCGTTGAAGCGGTCGGTGCCGGTGGACGTGCCGTGGATGACGGCGAAGCAGACGGCAAGGGCGGAGCGGGCGAAGGCCGCGGAAGGCAAGGATGTGCAGCCCAATGGGTGAGTGTGGAAGTGAAAAGTGAAAAGTAAGAGTTGGAGTGGGGGGCGGGGGATTGTGTTTTTCGTAGGCACATCAACACACAGCACTGCTTCGGGCCGTGCTGTGCCACCCCGAAAATTTGAGTGTGGGATCATTTTGACGCACTGGATGGGGGGCGTGTACGGGGCGGCGGCCGGCGATATACACTGTTGGGCTGGCTGGGCAGAGCCTGGCTGGTTTAACAGGAAGTGATTTTGCATGGCCGATGTTGCGATGAATTCGAGCCCGCTTTGGCTTGCCTCCGCTACCCTTTGGCGCAGGGAGATGGTGCGATTTTTCCGGCAGCGCAACCGGGTGATCGGTGCGGTGGCGACACCGGCGATGTTCTGGCTGCTGCTGGGTTCGGGGTTCAACAACTCATTCACCGCAGGGGCTCAGGGCAGCACCGGGGGCGTGGGGTACAGCGAATATTTCTACCCCGGCACGGTGATGCTGATGGTGTTATTTACGGCGATCTTCTCGACGATCTCAGTGATCGAAGACCGGCGCGAGGGGTTTTTGCAGGGCGTGCTGGTTTCGCCCAGCCCGAGGCTGGCGATCGTGCTGGGCAAGGTGCTTGGCGGGGCGAGCATCGCGACGATTCAAGGCGTGCTGCTGCTTTTGCTCTGGCCGATGCTGGCGGGGTTTCCGGGCATCGGGTGGATGCTATTGGCGGTGGCGCTGCTGTTTGTGATCGCGGTGGGCGTGACGGGGATTGGGCTGTGCTTCGCGTGGCCGATGGATTCCACCGCTGGGTTTCACGCGGTGATGAACCTGGTGCTGATGCCGATGTGGTTTTTGTCAGGTGCGATGTTTCCGATGGAAAAAGCGCCGGCGTGGCTTAGCTGGGTGGTGTGGGTGAACCCCATGAGCTATGGGCAAAGCGCGCTGCAGCAGGTGATGCACGGCGGGGCTTCGCCGGTGCATGGGTTTGTGAGCCTGCCGATCGCCCTGGCGGCGACGGCGGCGGTGGCGGTGGGTGCGCTTGGGCTGGGAACGTGGGTGGTGAACCGTTCATCGGGGAACCATCCGAGCTGATAACGCAAAGTCATGACTGGGAGAGATGTTGTGGATTTATCCTTTTTGCCCGCGGTGAATGCTTCGCTTAACGGGCTGTCGACTGTGCTGCTGGTGGTGGGGCTGGTGCTCATCAAGATGGGCAAGCGCGACGCGCACAAGAAGGCGATGCTTGCGGCGTTTATCTCGTCGGGCGTGTTCCTGGTGTTTTACCTGATCCACTATGCGTGGCGGGCGAAGGTCAAGGGCGGGGTGCACACGGTGTACAACGGGCCCGCGGGCAAGCCGTTTTATTACGGGCTTTTGATCAGCCACATTCTGCTGGCGATCACGGTTCCGGTGTTTGCGATTCTGCTGATCCGGCTGGGGCTGAAGGAGCGGTACGAGACGCACAAGAAGGTGGCCCGGTTTGCGTGGCCGATCTGGTTTTATGTGTCGGTGACGGGGGTGGTGATCTACTTCATGCTGTATCACTTCAATGGGCCCAAACCGGTGGAGCCGATGGTCATTTTTCCCGCCAACAGCAACACGTACAGCCCGAACAATGAGTTTTCTTATCCGCTTCCCAAGGGTGGCGAGTCACCGGCTGCGCCGGCGACGATGCCGGCCGGTGCGCCTGCGCAATGAGGGATGGCGTGGGTGGAGTTTCGCAGGATGGCGTGATTTAGTTTTGCGTTTGCAGGATTGACAGGGAAGTTGGCACTAAAATGAAGCCAATGGTTCAGAGTTCCCAATCCGTAGAGATGCCGCGTGTTTTGCCTGACGAAGAGAAGGTGAAGGAGTGGCTTGGCGAGAATCGGCTGGAGCCGGCTTCGCCGCTGTTTTTCATGGGGTTGATGGGCATGATGGTTTTCACCCTGATGCTGGGGTTGTTCAGCGATTCAGGGGTGAGCGCGGTGCTGGCGGTGGGGATGACGGTCGGGCTGATGGGGGTGGTGCTGAACCGGGCACGCAAGGTGCGCATGGCTGAAGAAGACACCCGACGGGTGCATGAACTGACGGTGACCCGGCAGTGGCGTGCTTCCTTTGACCTGGCGTGGAATACGCTGCCTTTGGTGAAGCAGATGCCCGAGCAATACGCCCGGACGCTGGCGTGCCTGGGGTATGCGCTGGATCAGTTACGGCAGTACGACTCGGCAATCGTGGTGTACAAGTCGCTGTTGGATGCACTGCCGCAGGAGCACCCGTTTTTGCCGCAGGTGCAGACGCACATGGCGATCGCGCTGCTTTCAAACGATCAATTGGCGGATGCGGACGACCGGCTCAGAAGATTACGCCTGCAGGTGACAAAGCTTTCGCCGCCTGTGAAGGCGCTGGTGAGGCTGGCGGACCTGATTCAGATGGCGCGGACGTACCACTTTACAGATGTGGTTGCGCTTGAAGAGGGTGCTAAAGAGATGTTTCGCCCGCTGGGTGTGGAAGCGGGATATGCGTATGGGTTATTGGCGTTTGCCCGGCATCGGCTGGGGCTGCGCGAACAGGACCCGGCGGCCAAGGCAGAGCACGAGGCGCAGGCGCACAAATGGTGGCGGATGGCGACGCTGCTGGTATCGCCGGAGCGGATCGTGGAGCGCTTTGCGGCGTTGTCGGAGCTTCTGGTGCTGCCGGCGACGCCTTCGCCGGTGTGGGGCGGCGGGGCGGTTGTGAACCCAGTTAACGAAGGGGGCAAGTGATGAAACCGATCCCCGATCCATCGCCAGAGAAGGCGGGACTGCCGGATTTTTTTGAGCCGGAATTGCGGCCTGACCAGGATTTATTGGCGCAGGCGTTTAAGACGATCGGCGTGTACCGGCCGAGGCAGGCCAATCGCGCAGTGGCGCAGGACGAGGCTGTGCACCGGTATTTGTTCATGGGGCTGATTTTGTGTTTTGTGCTGTCTGCCATGGAAGCGCCGCCGGGGGCGTGGCTGTGGTCCGGCGTGGCTTGGGTGGTGCTGATTTTCTGGGTGGTGACGGGGTTCAGCCAGGCGAGGATGTGGCAGGAGATGGCACGGGCGAGCCAGGTGATCGATGCGCACCCGGCGCTGGCGGAGCATATGCTGGCGAACGTGGGCAGCAAGCGCGTGATTCAAGCGCCGATCCGGGTGAACTACTACTACCGACTTTCGCTTTTAAGGTTCCGGCAGCATCGCTACGGCGAGGCGGCGCAGATTGCCGATGACCTTTTGGAGATGGACCACAAAACGCTGCGCCAGCACAAGGCGAACCTGTTGCTGATGCGCACGGAATGCGCGCTGCGGCTAAACGACCAGGTGTCGGCCTACCGGGGGCTGAGCGAACTGCACCCGATGGAGCTTTCGCTGCTGGAATCCCTGCAGCGGCTGCTATTGAGGACGCTGTATGAATCCAACACCCGGCGCTATGAGCATGTGATGTACGACTGGCGCGGAAAGGTGATGTCCGCGGACCTGATGCCGCAGGCACAGTGTCGGCTGATGCATGATCTGCTGGCTACGGGGGCGAGCCAAAGTGGAATGCCCGATCTCGCCCATTGGCTCACCGAGCGCGCGCAGCTTTTGGGTGAACCTGTTAATCTTCGGCCCACGTTATAAGCAGCCTCCCGGTCGATGGTATCGTCGACCTCGCGGTTGGCCTTATTGTCCCGAAGCAAAGAAGAGACATATGAAGAACCGGAATGATTTGCTGGACGTGCGGTCGGCCAAGGGAATTGATGTTTTCCAGATGACAACGCGGACGGATTTTCCTTCCACGCATGTTTACATGGAGGCGCAGGTTTTCACGCCTGACTCCAAGCGGATGGTGCTGCATGAATCCTGCCACGCTCACGGGAGCGATAAGGACGATGCGAAGCACCGGTATCTGCTGGCGGACCTGGAGAACCCGGGCGCGGGGCTGGCGCCGCTGACGGATGAACTGGGGCCGACTGCTCCGAGCGTGAGCCCCGACGGCAAGTGGCTGTACTACCTGGTGGACCGGACGGAATTCAACGGCGGAACGCTGGAACTGAAACGCGTCAAGCTCGATGGGTCGGCGCGGGAGTCGATCATCAAGTGGGATCGGCCCATTGAGGGCGTGGATAAACGGATCAGCAAGCTGTACCCGCTTTCGACGATTTCGTCGGATGGACAGCGGTTTGCGTTTGCGGGGCATTTTGGCGACGGCACCAAGGCCAATGCGGATTTCGGATTGGTGGTGGTGGACCTTAAGACGCTTGCGTCCCGGGTGATCATCAAAGGGCCGGAACGGTTTAACCTGCATCCGCAGTACAGCCGGTCGCTGGACCCGGTGAAGTCTCACTGGCTGCTGATTCAGGAGAACCACGGGGGCACCACGCGTGCGGATGCGTCGTGCGATAAAGGTGTGGGCGGCCTGGGAGCGGATATTCAGGTGATCAACGACGACGGGACAGGTTTTGTGGATACGGCGTTTGGCCGGTCGGAGTATGAGCAGTGCCAGGGGCACCAGTGCTGGCGGGGACGGGGAGACACGATTCTTTCCACCGTGGGTCGGTTTGACCATCGGATGCCGATGGGGGCGGATCTGCAGCCGGGGCCGTTTCAGGAATGGGTGATCGAAGGGACGATCGGCACGTCGGACAAGGATCTGGGATTGCTGACGCCGGGCGGGAGGCGCAAGCTGCTGCATGAAGGGTTTCCGGGCGGGCCGCCTCGGTTTTTCCATTTTGCAACGGACATTTCGGGTAACCGGATGGTGATCGATTACAACCCGGACCCTGAGCGCGGGATGGATCTTTATGTGGCAGACCTGGGTGAGCCGCTGGCGGGGCCGGTGAAGAAGTGGCACCGGATTCTGGATACCCGGACACGATTCTGGAAGGACAAGGGGCACCCGCATCCGTTCTTGTCGCCTGACGGGAAGACGATGTTTTTTAATTCGTCGGAGTCTGGCATCATGCAGGCGTACATGGTGACGGGGGTTGGGAATCTTTGAGGCGTGTGGAGGGGAAGGGCGCCAGCGTGCCCGGGTGATCGGGGGGCTTCGAGTGTGCGTGCGGGGGTTTGAAGGCCAGTTGGGTGTGCCATTGTTATGTGGCGCAAAAAAATATTTGGAACAAGCTGGCGTTGAGCCCGTCGTACTTAATGGGCACACGGACAACCTATTCGCGATTCTGACAAGCCAAGGGAAAACCGAGGTTTGAGCAGGAATGCTGTTTCGCGGATTTGGGGTTCGGGGTTCACGTGGGCCAGATTCCGGGACTCTCCCAGATCGCCCAAATGACGCAGGAAACATCCTTTTTTAGGGGACGGCGATGTCATTGACTCCAGACGGCCAGCAGAATGCGGAAAAGAGTGAGGATCGCGCAGCGGGTATTTCCGGGGTACCCACGGGCGCGATGGATCCAGAGGGCCATGCCGCGGCGAGGCTTTCAAGCGTGATCGACGACAACCGAAAGCGGTGGAAGCTGATCGTGATTCTTGAGGCGCTGGGCCTGGGGGTTTCGGTGACGCTGGGGTACCTGTGGCTGGTGTTCATCATCGACCACACGGTGCATCTGCCGCAGGCGGCACGGATTGTGTCGCTGGCGGTGTTTATCGCGTGCGTGGGTTGGCTGGCGCTGTCGCTGTACCGCAGATGGCGGATGTTTGACATGACGGTGGACCAGGTGGCGCTGGCGATCGAAAAGCGGACTCCGGGAGGGCTGGGAAATCGGCTCATCAACGCGCTGCAACTGGCCCGGGCATCTGACGCGGGACAGGGCGGCAGGCTGGTGGCCCGGCATGTGGTGGAAGAGAACATCAAGGTGCTGGAGGGGATTCGACTCAAGCAGGCCCGGGCGCTGCGGCCGGCGCTGGCAAGGCTCGCAGTGGCGGGTGCAGTGGTGTTCGCGGGCCTGGGGATGTGGGCGTTTAACCGCTCGGGTTTTGAAGCGTCGGTGGCCCGGATGTTTGATCCGATGGGCAACCATGACCCGGCTTACCGGACGCGAATGACGGTGCTGCCGGGCGATACCCAGGCGCGCCCGGGGCAGAACGTGACGCTCACCATTGAGTTGCAGGGCAAGGTGCCGCAGGCGGTGGAGATCAGCCAGGCGGCGGGAGACAAGCGGCAGTCGCACCTGGTGGCGATTAATCCCGAAGCCGTGGTGCAGGGGAAAGAGAACAAAGCGGTTGTGCGTTTTACGCTGCTGGGCCTGGCTCAGACGACCAAGTACCGGGTGATCGCCGGGGACCATCAATCGGAGGTGTATACGATTCAGGTGCCGGAGGCGGCGCAGGTGCATGGATTTGTGAGCACGGTGACACCCCCTGAATACGCGGGGTTGGCGACGAAAAAGATCGAGGCGGGCACGGGGGACATCGAAGCGCTGGAAGGCAGCCAGGTGGAGATGGTGGTGAAGACCGTGGGAGCGCCAAAAGGGCTAACGCTGAGGTATCTCAATGACCCGCAGGCGGAGAAAAAACGGTTTGATTTACCGGGGAAAGTGATGGGTCCGGGGAGCTTTTCCCTGAACTTCGCGGTGGTGAATGATGTGGCGTACAAGATTGTGCTTTCGCCTCAGGAGGCGGGGCAGCAGGGCGAGCAGGAGACGGCCCGGTACACCATGCGGGCGATTGCCGATTTACCGGCACGGGCGGAATTGGTGACGGACCCGGCAATGCTGGGGATCGGCTCGGGCCAGAAGTACAAGTGGCAGGTGAAGGCCAGCGACGACCTGGGGTTGAGCCAGGTGGGTTTTTTTGCGCGTGAGGCCGCAGGCGGGCGTGCGGAGGTGATGGAAGGCACCGCACTGGACGTGGAAGGGCAGGGATGGCAGATGGTGCGCGCATGGCCGATGGACTTGGGCGTGAAAAAAGGGACGTACGAATATCAGGCCGCGATGGCGGAACTGGGGTTTGTGGATGGGCAGGATGTGGAACTGGTGCCTGCGGCGTCTGACCGACGGCCGGATCGCCTGGGGACGTGGATCGCCGGCGCGCCGGTGACGGTGACGCTGGGCGGTGCGGCCCGGGCGCTGGAGGTGGAATATGAAATGATCCTGAAAGTGGAAGCGCGTCTGGCGGCGCATATACAGGCGCAGGAGGCGCTTCACAAGAAAGCCGTGGACGCGCGCAAGGTGTTTGACGCCAAGGAACGCAAGGATTCCGAGGCGTGGCAGAAGACGTTGGCTGAACTGACCCAAAACCTCGCCAGGGAAGAGGCGGGGTTTGGCAAACAGGTGCTATTGACCATGCGGGCAATGCCTGAAAGCGCGCAGCACATGCGGGCTTCGCTTGGCATGGTGAATGACACGGATGTGCGCACCAGCGTGCAAGGGATGGAAGCGGTGACGCGGCAGCAGGAGCCGCAACAGAGCCTGGCGGCGTACAACCTGGCGGTGAATGCGATGTCGCGCTCGGCGGTGAGCCTTGGGGAACTGCAGAGCGCGTTTACGGCGTTTCGCCAACGGTGGGAAGACCAGAACATGGCGGGGATGGTGAAGTTTCTGGCGGATCGGCAGAGCCTGCTGCGCGACGACGCGAAGCTGGCGTCCATGGAGCCCGGGGCGGATATGGGGCGCACGCTGGCGGCATTTAAAACACGTCAGACACATCTGGCAGGATTGACCGCGCTGGTGAGCCAGGGTTTGACGGGGGTGGCGCAGCGGCTGACCAAGACTCCTGAGCCTGATGCGCCTAAGCCCAGGGCGGAGATCGTGTCGGCGTATGAGACAGCGGGACAGCGGCTGAAGGCGCCGGAAATGGTGGGCAGTTTCGTGAATGCGGATCGGGCGATTGATGGCCGGGACTTTCAGCTTATGGGGATGGCGCAAGAGCAGGCGGCGGCTTGGCTGACGCAGACGTATTTGATGTTGAAGAATGCGCATGGAATGCCGCCTCAGGTGGCGATGGTGGAGCCCAGGGGGGAGAAGCAGGGAACCGGAAAGGTGCTGGGGGATGCGCCTGCGGACAACGGCGTGACGTATGCGGATGTGGATGGCGGGGAAGCGGCGAGGCAGCCCAAGCCGGGGGAGGTTCCTGGGGCGGGGAAGACCAAGGCGACGGAGCCGAAGGTGAATGACTACAAGATGACGCCGGAACAGGTGGCGAGTCTGGATACGGGTGGCGGGGCCAAGCCGCCTCAGGATTTGGAGATTTTGAAATTGGGGGAGAAGCCTTCGGGGCAGGTGCGGTTTCCTGGGCAGAGCGATCGGGAGCCGAACCAAGTGGCGGTGACGCCGCAGATGGATATGGGCGATGTGGCGGGGCCATTGATTCCGGAGGAGCCCAATACGGACCCGAATTACGACCGGAATCATTTGAATTCCAATGCGAGGATCAATGAGCCGGGAGAGATCGGGAAGCAGGGTGGGGATGTGAATTCCAATGTTGCTGCGGCACCGACGGGGAATAACATTCCACCTGCCAATGAGATCGGGGGAACATCGCGCGATGGGACCAAGGATTCCCGTGCGACGGGACGGAACATCAGCCAGACGGCGAATGATCGGCGAGGGTTGGACAAGCCGCAGGAAGGGAGCCAAAGCGGAGAGCGCTTTCCAGGAGAGATCAAACGCGTGAGGTTCACCCAGAAGGATGTGGAGCCGTCGGCGGGGGATTCGGGAACGACGATCAAAGGTGAGGACAGGAATCACTTTGCCATGTCCAACGATGGGCAGTGGAAGACGGAGATGTCCAAGCACATGGGGGAGCCGCAGAAGGAAAATCGGGTGGTGGAGAGCGTTAAGCCGGGAAGCCGGTTTGACCCGCAGTCGCTGAAGGACATGTATGTGGACCTGGAAAAGCTGGACCCCGCGGACCGGGAAAGGCTTTCAAAGTTCACACAGACGGTGAAGATGATGCGCACGGTGCAGAAGGATTTGAGCCGTGTGTTCATGGCTCCGCCCGGGCTTGAGGAAGCGCTTAAGGGGTTGGAAGAGAAACTGGCGCAGCTTGAACACGCGCAGGCGGACAGCGATTTCCGGATGCGCGCGCAAGGGGTGAAACCGACTGAGAAGGGACGCCTGGCGATGGCGGGGGGGGCGGCTTTTCAAGGCAGCCCGGCGCGGCGGCAGGGAGTGCGGGGGCGTGTGCTGGATGAACCGGCGTGGGCCGTGCTGCCGGGGTATGAGGGCGTGGCAGAGGTGTATTACCAGAAGCTGGCGGAGGGGGAGTGAGGGAGAGTACGAATTACGAAGTATGAAGTGAAGAGAGGAGATCGTGCGGGGATTCGTGTTATTGGGCGCGGAGAGCTTCGACTTCGGCGACGAAGAGGCCTGCGGCGATGAGGTCCGCGGTGGCGCCGGGGTTGCGCTTGTTGCCGTCGGCGCGGAGCCAGTTGTCCAAGTCGGCAAAAGCTTTTCGGCCCGCGGGGGTGAAGAGGCCGCCTGTTTCCTGGACGACCTGGGCGAGCCGGGCGGCCTGGCGCATGGAGTCGATTCCGAGCTTGCGCTGGATGAGGGTGTCGGGGAGGGTGGCCATGAGCCTTACGTGGGCGGCGACGATGGCCAGGAGCCGGTCGTTGTTGAAGCGAGGTGCTTCCTCGCGGATCCAGGCGGCGGATTTGTCGAAGACGTCGGCAAACCCGTTAGCGTATTGCCGGGCGATGAGGTCGCGGTCCTTGGCCATGGCCATGGCGTCGAGGATGGGGATGGTGGCTTGGCCCTGGGATTGTTGGGTGACGTCGGCCTGGTCGGCCTGGCCCAGGCCGCCTGGCTTTGCGTAGGCGATGGCCTGGTAGATGAGTCGGCTGTCATCCAGAGTGAGGGAGGCGAGACATTTGGCTACGCCGTCGCGGAACTGGGTGGTGGCCGCGGCCCAGGCCATGGGCGCGATGAGGAGGATGATGCCGAGGTTGGTGTTGGTGTTTAGCCGGTCGCGGGTGGCTTTAACGGAATCATAAATGGCCTGGCCGACGCCCAGGGTGTGGGTGTTGGAGAGGATGGGGGCGACGATGCGTGCGCTGTCGATGAAGTCCCGCCAGTGGAGGTTGGCGAAGCTGGCGCCGGGATGGACGTTGCCGGCTTTGGGCGCCATGACTTCGTCGGTGCAGGCGCGTTCAATACAGCCGGCGATCTGGTCAGGGGTGAGGGGCATTGGGGTGGGTTTCGTTAGAGTTGAGGTGAGCGGGAGGATTTTACTCGGGATTCAGGAGGAAGGGTCTGGGGTCCAGGGGCTGGGGTCTGGTCAGAGTGGGTTGGAGGGGGGCGGAGCGTTTAGTGCATGTGTGGACGGCCCTCACTCCGATACGGTTGAGTTGGTTACGAAGAGGAAAAAGAGGCAGAGCAGAGTTGGGTCGTTACAAGTTGGTAGGCATGGACGCCGGCGCGTGCAAGAGCATCCTTTTTATATGTTTACCAGAGCCTCCGCGCTAAGAAGCGCTGCGACCCTGGCTGTAATAGGGCCGTGCCTTCAGCACTTTGGATGAGGGATGCAAGGGTTTAAATGAACCGTATTGGCCCTCACCGTGAGCCATCTCCCAGAGGGAGAGGAGGAAAGAGCGAGGCGGTGGATTGAGGTGAGGAATCAGCGGCTTTTGTTGAAGTAGGTTCTGCGGGGGACGAGGGCGTATTCTTGGACGAGGGTCTGGATGTCGAGGGCGGGGTCGATGGATTCGAGGAGGAAGGTGACGGTGGGTTGATCGAAGGTGATGCGGGTGCGGCCGCCGTATTTGAGTTGGAGGTCGCGAATTTTGGGTTGGTTGATGTCGCCGAAGAGTGAAACGTAGTTGAAGTTGAGGGTGGTGATGGCGAGCGGGGGGGCGAAGCCGAAGCGGAAGGTTTCCTGATTGAAGCCGGCCTGGGCGAGGTCCTGGCCCAAGGGGCTGATGATGCGGGAGAGACCGGGGTAGGCCAGGACGATGGGGGTGGCATGGTGGAGGGCGTAGAAGTTGAGGTAAGCGCCGCCTGGGGTGAGGCTGGGGATGAGGAAGAGGTCTGCGCCCTGGTCGGCCTGGGATTGGAAGATTTCAGGGTAGTAGACATCAAAGCAGATGGCACCGGCGACGTTGAGCCCGCGCCAGGGGATGAGGGGGGTGATGTCGGGTTTTACGCCGTGTGCGGCTTCAGGCGGGGGGAGCATGCGCTTGTGGTATTTGCCCAGGACGGTGCCGTCGTTTTCGATGAGGAAGAAGGCATTGCGGGGGGCCTGGCCGTCGAAGTAGATGACGGGGAGGGCGAGGGCGAGCTTGTGTTTGACGGCGCGGTCGATGACGTGGGCCATGGTGCGCTGCCAGGGTTGGTCGATGAGTTCCTGGAGGGTGATTCCGCCTGGGACGCCAAAGGGCTTGTAGGCGTTCAGCAGTTCGGGAAGAACCAGCAGATCGGCCTTGGCGGCACCGGCGAAGTCGATGAGTTGCAGGGCGTGGGAGAGCTTTTCATCAAGGGAGGAAAAGGTGGTGTCCTGGATGGAGCCGGCGGCGATGGTGAGGGGGCGCATGATGGGTTTCTCGGAAATACCTGGGGAGAGAATGATGTGCATCTTATCGACGTACAATCTGGGGATGGCGGTGTTTGAATTATCTTCTGTCATGCCGGTGCCCGCGGGCGAGCTGTATGCGTGGCACACCCGGGATGGCGCGTTTACCCGGCTCAACCCGGTTTGGAATCCTGCCCAAGTAGTGGCGCAGGTGGGGAAGTTTGAAGAGCGCGCAGTGAAGCTGAGGGTGCCTTTTGGGCTGCTGAAAACCAACTGGCTGGTGCAGCATTCGGCGGCGGTGGAAGGCCGGTCTTTTCGCGATACGCAGGTGGCCGGGCCGTTTAGCCGGTGGGAGCACAACCACCTGATGGAGCCGGCAGGGGATGGGACGGAAACCTCGATGCTGACGGACCGGATTGAGTTTGCGGTGCCGCTGGGCTTGCTTGGGGGGCTGGTGAACAGGTCGATTGAAAAAGACCTTCAACGGGTGTTCAGCTATCGGCACAAAATCACTGCGCGAGACCTTGCGAGGCATGCGGCGACGCCGCAGAAGAACCGCGGATGCAAGGTGGCCATCACTGGCGCTTCAGGGCTGCTTGGGCGCGTGCTTGGGGCGTTTTTCAGCGCGGGCGGGCATGAGGTGATCCGGATCGGCCGCGGGCAGGGGAATGAACTTCGGTGGGACCCGACTCGCGATGACCTGGGCCTTGCGCCGGGCGCGCTGGAGGGAATCACGTGGATGATTCATCTGGCTGGGGACAATGTGGGTGTGGGGCGGTGGACGCCCGAGAAGAAAAAAGCGATGTACGAAAGCCGCGTGCCCGTCACTCAGCGTCTGGCCCGGCAATTGGCTAGGCTGCGCAGGAAGCCTGAAGTGTTGATTGGGGCTTCAGGCATCGGCGTGTTTGGCGATCGCGGCGATGAAGTGCTTTCAGAGAGCAGCGCACCGGGGCCGGGATTCTTCGGCGACCTGTGCAAGGCGTGGGAAGGGGCTGCGTCGGCTGCGCGGGATGAGGGCATCCGCTGCGTGGAAATGCGTATGAGCATGGTGCTTTCGCCGCTGGGCGGGGCGCTGGAAAAGATGCTGCCGCCGTTTAAACTGGGCCTTGGCGGGCCGCTGGGATCGGGCCAGCAGTATTGGAGCTGGATCAGCCTGGAAGACGTGATCGGGCTGATGCATCACGCGTGCATCACGCCGACATTGCATGGGCCTGTGAATGCGACATCACCGGAGCCGATGGCGTGCAAAGAGTTTGTACGTGAGCTTGGACACGTGCTGGGGCGACCGGCGCTGCTGCCGGTGCCTGCGGTTGTCTTGAAGTTATTGGTGGGGGAATCGGCGGGGCCGCTGGTGCTGGCAAGCACGCGGGCCGTGCCGGAACGGGCGTTAACCAGCGGGTACCAGTTTGTGCATTCGGGGCTGAGGGATGCGCTGAGGGAGATGCTGGGAAAGTGAGGGAAGAGAAGTGAGAAGTAAGAAGTTGAAGATGATGTGTCACCTGGATTGTGGCAGTTTTGTCAGATGGCGTAGGGCGGTTGGTTTAAGCCCCTGGGGGAGAGGGTGAAGATTTCCACGCCGTTTTCGGTGACGCCGATGGTGTGTTCGAACTGGGCTGAGAGCATGCCGTCACGGGTGACGACCGTCCAGCCGTCGCGGAGGATGACCACTTCGTTGGTGCCGGCGTTGAGCATGGGTTCGATGGTGAAGATCATGCCGGGTTCGAGCTTGATGCCCAGGCCACGTTTGCCGTAGTGGAGCACCTGGGGAGCGTCGTGGAAGTCCAGGCCGATGCCGTGGCCGCAGTAATCGCGCACGACGGAGAACTTTTCCCTGCGGGCGATGGCTTCAATGACGTGGCCGACGTTGCCGAGGGTTGCGCCGGGCTTTACTTCGGCGATGGAGGTCATGAGGGCTTCGTAGGTGGTGTCCACCAGGCGTTTGGCCAGGGGGGAAGGTTCGCCGACGAAGTACATCCGGCTGGAATCGCCGTACCAGTTATCGAGTATGGGGGTGACGTCGATGTTGATGATGTCGCCGGGCTTGAGGATGGCGGTATCGGAGGGGATGCCGTGGGTGACGACCTCGTTGATGGAGGTGCAACTGGCGTGCTGGTATCCCCGGTAGCCGATGGTGGCGGGGATGGCATGGTGGTCGCGCATGAAGGTTTCACAGAGCTTGTCGAGCCTGGCGGTGGAAACACCGGGCTGGACGAAGGGCGTGATGTAGTCAAGGGTTTGCGCGGCCAGTTGGCAGGCCTTGCGCATCTGGGCGAAGTGTTCGGGCCGGTAAAGGGGAACGCGTTTGCCGCTGGAAGAGTCGCGCTGACGAGAACGTTCGATCCAATTCATGGCCATTAGTATGGCGATTTTTTGATGTTTTGCAGAAGGAGTAGACGGGTGTGGAATGTTGACCGTGAGAGTCTGGCCGATGTATCGCGCATCGGCGAAAAATGATTTGGGTTTTCGTCGGATTGAAGGGCGCGGGGCATTAGAATCCGCACGCTCAAGCGGCGGGCCGGTCGGCCCGCCTGTTGGACGCACCGTGAGAGGAACCGAGATATGGCAGACCATTCCAAACCCAATAGGCAAGTGAATTTCCTGGGGAATACGATCTTTTTCAGCCGGTGGCTGCAGGCGCCGCTGTACCTGGGGCTGATCCTGGCGCAGGGCGTATACGTCTACCACTTCCTGGTTGAGCTCTGGCACCTGGTGAGCCATGCGCCGTCGATGAAAGAGACGGAGATCATGCTGGTGGTGCTGGGGCTGATCGACGTGGTGATGATCGCCAACCTGCTGGTGATGGTGATCGTCGGCGGGTATGAGACGTTCGTCTCCAGGCTTTATCTGGAAGGGCATCCTGATCAGCCCGAATGGCTTTCACACGTGAATGCAGGCGTGCTGAAGGTGAAACTGGCGACGGCGCTGGTGGGCATTTCCTCGATTCATCTTTTGAAAACGTTCATTGCCATCGAAAACTATAAATCTGAGCAAATTATGTGGCAGGTGCTGATCCACCTGACGTTTGTTTTCTCAGCGCTGCTGCTGGCTTATACCGACAAGATTCTGTTTCAGGCTCCGGGGCATGCGAAGAAAGAACATTGAGGGGGAAATTATGATTTGTAAATTGTGAGTTGGCGGGAGAGCGTGAGGTTTTCAGGCGATGCGGTCGAGCATGTCTTGAGTGACTTCGCTGAGGACCGGTTTGCCGTGGGTGATGGCTTCCAGGCTGGTGGCGATCTGGCGGCCCAGGCGGCGGCAGCCGTTTGAGATGGCGCCGGCGATGTGGGGGGTGAGAGTGACATTCGGCAGCGTGCGCAGGGGGCTGTCGGCCAGAGGGGGTTCGGGGTCGGTGACGTCGATGAAAGCCCAGATGCGGCCGGTCTGGAGTTCCTGGGCCAAGGCGGCTTCATCGACGAGCGCGCCGCGGGCGGTGTTGATGAAGATGGCGTTGTCGCGCATTTTGGGGAAATGGTCTTTGCCCAGCATGTGCCGGTTGGCAGGGACGTTGGGGGCGTGGAGGGAGACGACGTCGGACTGTGTGAGGAGGGTGTCGAGGGAGACGGAGGTGACGCCCAGGGATTGGGCGTCCTGGGGGGTGAGGTAGGGGTCGTAGACGAGGACGGAGACCTCGTAGCTTTTGAGGAGTGAGATGAGATGGCGGCCGATGGCGCCGGCGCCGATGATGCCGATGGTGTTGTCGAAGAGTTCGCGGACGGGGAAGCCGGAGATGCCGTTGCCGCCTCGTTTCCAGCCGCCTGCTTTGGTGAGATTGCTGGTGGGGAAGACGCCTTTGAGGCCGGTGATAATGAGGCCGAGGGTGGTTT
Organism: uncultured Phycisphaeraceae bacterium; assembly: GCA_964542875.1. Classification (GTDB taxonomy): domain Bacteria; phylum Planctomycetota; class Phycisphaerae; order Phycisphaerales; family Phycisphaeraceae; genus CAZGOM01. The sequence goes on along the minus strand of CAZIWA010000044.1, from coordinate 10,873 downwards.
CGGCGACGCCGATGGCAAGGCTGTGGTTGGCGCTGATGACGCGGATGTTCCGCGGCCACACGCCGGGGGAGATGACGGGCTTGACGGAGCCCGCGGCGTGGGCGATGAGCTTGAGTTTTGGGGCCTGGAGGAGGCGTTCCTCGGTGATGGGGATGGTTTCCCAGCCGGTGATGACGGTGTCGATGGCGTGGGCGTGGGCCTGCCAAGCCTGGGGGAGGCCGGTTTTGGCGTTTTCGCGGGTGAGGTTGGGCCGGATGAGGTTGCCTAAAGCGGCGATGCGCTGGAGGTCGCTGGGGGCGAAGCAAAGCTCGATCATGGGGTCGTGAAGGAGGAGGAGGGTATTCATCAGAACCATTTGCTCCCAGGGTCGAAGATGGCGTATGAGTTTAAGTGGGTGAAGACTTCAGCGGGTGTGCTGCAGACGTGATAGGCCTGTTTATGGCGGGGCTTGGCGAAGCGTTCGAGGATGAGTTTGTCGAAGACTTTCAGGAGGTCATCATAGAAGCCGTCGGTGTTGACGATGATGATGGGCTTTTCGTGGAAGCGCAGGTGGCGGAGGGTGATGATTTCCAGGAGCTCTTCGAGGGTGCCGTAGCCGCCTGGGAGGGCGATGAAGGCGGAGGCGCGTTCGTCCATGATGGCTTTTCGCTGGCGCATGGTTTGGGTGATGATGAGTTCATCGCACTTTTCGTAGGCGATTTCCTTGTCGGCGAGGTATTCGGGGATGACGCCGATGACTTTGCCGTGGTGTTCATGGACGGCGATGGCGCAGGCGCCCATCATGCCGACCTTTCCGCCGCCGTAGACGAGGCCGTAGTTGTTCCTGGCGATAAGGGTGCCCATTTCACGGGCGGCGTGGTAGTAGCGCTCGTCGAGGGTGTCGCTGGAGGCGCAGTAGACGCAGAGCCATTTTTGCATGGGGCACCTTGGTGGGGGGAACCGGGCCAATTGGAATGATATATCCAATTGGCTGACGGGTTGTGTTGTACGCGGGGGGTGTTAATCTTTGAGGCCGAAACATACCTTCAACCACGAAAGCAGCAAGACCATGTCAGTCACCCCCTCGTTTGGTATCCAGAGCTGGTGCTACCGCAATTTCAAGACCATCCCTTCCCTGGCCAAAGGGCTTAAGGACGCCGGCGTCACGGCGACGGAACTTTGCGGCGTGCAGGCGGACTTTTCCAAGCCCGAGACCTTTGACGCGCGGATCGCGGAGCTCAAGGCCAATGGCATCACCGTGCTTTCCATCGGCGTGCAGCACCTTTCGGGCAAGCCCGAAGAGCGCAACTACTTTGAATTCTGCAAGAAGGTCGGCTGCAAGTACATGAGCGTCACCTTCAGCCCCGAAGGCATGTGGACGGCATTCAAGGCCGCTGAAAAGCTGGCCGAAGAATATGACATCAAGCTGGGCATCCACAACCATGGCGGCTACGACTGGCTGGGCAACGGCGTGATCCTGGACTACGTGTTCAAGAACACCGGCAAGCGCATCGGGCTGACGCTGGATACGGCGTGGGCGATCGACGCGAAGCAGAATCCCGTGCAGTGGGTGGAAAAGTTCGCCGACCGTCTCTACGGCGTGCATGTGAAGGACTTCACGTACTCCCCAAAACGGGAACCCAGCGACGTGATCATCGGCGAAGCAAACCTGGACCTGCCCGCGTTTACGCAGGCGCTTAAGAAGGTGGGCTTCAGCGGGTTCACCGTCATTGAATACGAAGGCGACGTGGAGAACCCGGTGCCTGCGTTGTCCAAGTGCGTGACGAAGCTGAAGGCGCTGGCCTGAGATACGGCGTCCCGGGTTCTGCGTCATGGGTCGTTAAGATCGAAGAAGTCGATGAGTCTCGGATTTCATGTTTGGGACGGTTTTGACATGGAGTTGGCGACAGACGCGGATCGCGTGTGGTTGAAGGAGCGCCTGGGCCGGACGGCCCGGGGGCTGCGCGGGGTGGCCGTGCGCCGGACTGACGGGGCGCCGGCGGTGATCGTGACGGACCCGCTGGTGAAAATGGCCCGGGGGAAGGTGCTGCCGTTTCCCACGGTTTACTGGCTGGTGTGCCCGGATTTGGCCACGGGGCTGGCGCGGCTGGAGATGGTGGGGGAGATCGCCAGGATGCAGGCGGTGGTGGACGCATCGGCGGAGCTGCACGCGGCGATCCGGAGTGACCATGAGGCGTACATTCAGGCCCGGCTGGCCTTGTTGTCAGATGAGGACCGGGCTTGGCTGGCGGAGCGCCCAGCGATTGATGAGCAGATCAGAAGCGTGGGGATCGCGGGGATGGTGGACCGCCTGCAGGTGAAGTGTTTTCACGCGCAATATGCGTTTCATCTGGTGCGGCCGACGGTGGTGGGGAAGTTGATTGAGAATATTTTAAAGTTCAAATTTGAACTTTAAAATGTCTGATGGGAAGAGCGGAAGAGATTATTACCGGGGGCCGGTGAAGGCGACCTGGAGAAGGGATTTGATTTTGGGGTGGGTGCAGGTGGAGGGGACCGGGGGGTTGTCAGGGCGGATGACCAGGACGGTTTGCATGCCTGCGGATTGGGCGGCGTCGAGTTCCTGGGCGAGATCGCTGAAAAAGAGGATGCGCTTGGGGTCCAAATTGGCGGCCAGGGCGATGGCCCGATAGCTCTCCGGGGTGCGTTTGGCGCCGGTGGTGGTGTCGTGGTATTCCTCAAACGCGGGCAGAAGGTTGCCTGCGGAGGTGTGGGCGAAGAAGGTTTTCTGGGTCTGGATGCTGTCGCCGGAGTAGATGCGCACGCGCACGCCCTGGTGGTACCAGAGGACCAGCGCATGGGGGACGTCCGGGTAGACGTGGCTTTTGAGCTCGCCGAAGGTGTAGCCCTGCTCCCACATGAAGCCCTGAAGGGTTTTAAGGGCGGGGCACTGGGAGCCGTTGTCGATGAGGATGCGTGTGGCATCGACGATGGGCTTGATGAGCTCGTAATGGGTTTTGGCCTGGGCTTTAAGGTCCGTCAGGGCCGGGCCGGAGGCTTCCTTCAAAAGCTGGTCGGCCAGTTCCTGAATGTGCGGCTCGTCCCAGTGTTCGGTGAGGTATTCGGGGGTGTGGCCGCGGGCGTACGGAAAGAGGATGTGCTGGGCGAATTGAAGCGACGACGTTGTGCCCTCGATATCAAGGAGGGCCAACTGGGCGTCGGTGCGGAAGGTCTTTAAGGTATGAATGGGCATGTGCCGGAGAGGGGGTTCGTACAGGGAACAGTCAGAGCGGCGGCTTATGACGACTTGGGCTTCACCAAAAGATCTGGACTGACGCTAAAGCATACCGGGACAAAACCAATGTGGAGCGGTGTGTGTAAATTTTCCTGTGTGGTTGAGTGTCACACTACGCCGTGAAGGCTAAGTGTTCAATCGAGTCGGAAATACCGGCATTCAAGGCCTTTTGAATAAAGAAGCGCGCAGGTTCATTTATAAGTTGTAATTTACGATTTATAATTTAAATGCCAGAAAATAAGGGATTTTGTGAATTGAAAAGCTTCGGAAGACTTTAGCCTTTACGGCGTAGGGTGTCACATTCAGGGTGAAAACTTTTGTCGATCTTCTCACTCATCCCGGGTTGCCGGGTGGCGGGTTATCGGGTGTCCGTGAGCATTTATTGAGCGTTGGGCCTGGGTGGCATTTGCTTTTTCGAGCCCTTGGAGAACCCGGTAGTTTAATCCCTGGCGGCGTGGGCCCATTGGTGGGCCAGGGGCAAGGGGGGCTCCGGAAGGGTTTCGTCGTCGTCGTCGTCGAACTCCTGCTGCTGGAGGGATTTATCAGCCCGAATCTGGGTGAGGAGCTGGATGCCGTCGATGATTTCAAAACGGCCGTCGAGGTGTTCCACCAGGAGGGTGCAGCTTTCGACCCAGTCGCCGCAGTTGTAGTAGGTGAGGTTTTTCTCGTTTCGGATTTCGGCTTTATGTATGTGGCCGGCAACAACGCCCTGGCAGCCTTTGGCGCGGGCTTCGTCAAGAAGTGCGGATTCAAAGCGACCGATGAAGGTGCAGGCGGACTTAACTTTGAGCTTGATGAAGCCGGAGAAGGACCAGAAGGGGAGCCCAAAGAGCGCGCGGATCTTGTTAAACCCGGAATTGATGACGACGAGCCAGTCGTAGGCCAGGGAGCCGGCCATGGCGGTGAGCCGGGCATTGGAGACGACGAGGTCGAATTGGTCGCCGTGGGTGACGAGGAGTTTGCGGCCGTCGAGGGTGTGGTGGATGGTTTCGAGTTGAACGTTGATCTGGCCAAAGTCCAGGCCTTTGAATTGGCGCGCTGCGTCGTCATGGTTGCCGGGGATGAAGACGGCGCGGGTGCCCTGGCGCGTCATTTTAAGAATGCGCCGGACAACGGTGTTGTGTTCGGTGGGCCAATACCAGCGTTGTTTGAGCCGCCACATGTCGATGATGTCGCCGACGAGGTAGAGATTCTGGCAGCGCAGGTGCTTTAGGAGGGGAGCCAGGAGATGTGCCTTGCAGCCATTGCTGCCCAGGTGGATGTCGCTGATGAAGATGGCTCGATACTCTTTTTTCATCGTTTCATGGCCATCCTTGGCTGCGGGGAGTCTAAGGCGGGTGTGTTAGGCCGCGGTGTGCTAACGGCAAATCAATCGTGGGGGGCTGTGCGGTTTAACCACAGAAGTTTCAAACGACGCGGTTGGGGCAACGTGATAAAATTCCGCCATGGACAGCTTTCAACCCATCGTGTGGTCTGGTGATGCAAAGTCAGGGCATTTGAAACTTTTGGACCAGACACGGCTGCCGGAGGAAGAGGTTTACCTGGATTGCCAGGATGTGGAGAGCGTTTGGCACGCGATTAAGCGGTTGAGCGTTCGCGGGGCGCCGGCGATCGGGATTTCCGCGGCGTATGCGTGCGTGCTTTCGGCGCAGGCCGGCGGCGGGGAAGCGGCGCTGGACTTTGCCGCGGAGTACCTGGCGACGAGCCGGCCGACGGCGATCAACCTGTTTTGGGCGCTGGGGCGCATGCGCAGGGTGCGGCCTGCGGACCCGGAGACGCTGCTGGCCGAGGCGCGCAAGATTCATGATGAAGACCGGCAGATGTGCGAAAAGATCGGCGGGTATGGGCTGGAGATCATCAAAAAGCTGGCAGAAGGGTCGACCGAGCGGTTTGGCTTGCTGACGCACTGCAACGCAGGCGCGCTGGCCACAGGCGGCATCGGGACGGCGACGGCGCCGATATACCTTGCCCATGAGCAGGGCATGCCGATCAAGGTTTACGCGGATGAGACGCGCCCGCTTTTACAGGGGGCGAGGCTGACGGCGTTTGAGCTGTTTCGGGCCGGGGTGGACGTACGGCTGATCGCCGACAACATGGCCGGGCTGGTGATGCGCGAGGGCAAGGTGGGCATGGTGATCGTGGGGGCGGATCGGATCGCCCATAACGGGGACACCGCCAACAAGGTGGGGACGTATTCGGTGGCGGTGCTGGCGAAGCATCACGGGATTCCGTTTTATGTGGCTGCGCCGGCGTCGACGTTTGATCTGGCGATTAAAGACGGGTCGGAAATTCCGATCGAGCAGCGTGCGTCCGAGGAGATCACCCATGGGTTTGGCCGAAGGACGGCACCCGAAGGCGCGCTGGTGTACAACCCGGCATTTGATGTGACGCCTGCGGAACTGATCACGGGGATCATCACCGACCGGGGGGTGATCAGCCCGGTGAACAGCTTTAATGTGGACCGGTTGATGCGCGGATGAAGACAGTCCGAGGAAGAAGGTCGCGCGTCCAGCGTCCTGCGTCATGAGCGGAGAGGTTAAAGCCAGGGTGTGGTTGACGCAGGTATGCAGAATTGCCCGGGTTTGGAAAACCAACGGGATTTCGGGGCAGCCGCAGACGGCAGCCCAGGCACGCCCTCCAAGTGCGATAGTCCTAAGGTTAGAGGAGGGTGGGGAGCGTTTTGTCCACTTCGGGGAAGTACATGCGGATGACGGCGCAGTCGAACTTGCTGAGGATGGCCGAGGCGGGTTCGCGTTTGAGCAGGAAGAGGAATGCGGCGTTGACGACGCGGGAGGGGGCGACGCGGCCTCGGCACCAGAGGTCGTAGTCGCTGTAGGAGAGCGTGACCTTGTGCCGGTAGACCTTGCCGTCGGCGAAGACTTCGACGTCGAAAGACCAGCGGTTGGCTTCTTCTTTCTCGTTGGTGATGGAAATATCCTGCATCGGGGCTCCTGATCCGGCATGATAGCGGGGAGACGGGGGGCTGTGGCTGCGGGGAAGGCATACAATGTGGGGCATGACCCCTGGCCACGATGAACATGATTTGGAACCCAGGCTTGCCATCCGGCGTCATACGGACAGGTGTTTTCACGCCGTGGAGGAAGTTGTTCGAGGGAAGCATGGGGGGTACATCGTTCAGGGGGTGCTGATTCCCCAGGAAGATGTCGCGGAGACTGTGGCACTGGATGATGATGGCCAACCGTTGCCCGGCTGCCGGGTCCCGGGGGGAAAAGGTCCAAAAGGGAGTTAGATGGCGTTTTTGATTGAGATTATTTTGCTGGGCCTGAAGAACCTGATGCTGCATAAGCTTCGGTCATTGTTGACAGCGCTGGGCATTATTTTCGGTGTGGCGGCGGTGATCACCATGGTGGCCATCGGTGAGGGCAACAAGCGCAAGGTGATCGCGGATATCGAGAGCCTGGGGGCGAGGAACATCATCGTTCGGTCGGTGAAGCCGGCGGACAATTCATCGCGGCCGAGCAACAGTTCCAGAACACCGCTGCTGGCTTACGGGCTGCTTCGGCAGGATTTGCGGCGCATTGAGTCTTCAGTGCGGCCGGTGACACGGATCGTGTCGCTTAAGCAGGTGTCGGGTCAGCTTTCGTACACCGGGCGCAAGGCCAATGGGGCGGTGTTTGGAACGTCGCCCGATTTGTTGGAAGTGACGATGCTGAAGATGAACCGGGGCCGGTTCATCACGCAGGCGGACATGGACGCCGGGGACAATGTGATTGTGCTGGGGGCGGAGGTGGCCGATCGGCTGTACCCGCTTGAGGACCCGCTGGACAGCACGATTTTCATCGGGCCGCAATCGTTCCGGGTGGTGGGTGTGATGAACCGGGTGGGGCTTGCGGGTGGCGCGGGCTCGGCGCTGGTGGGCCGGGATCTGAATTTTGACGCCTATATCCCCATGACGACGGCGCTGACGCGCTTTGGCGATGTGGTGGTGCAACAGAAGGCCGGGTCGTTTGAGGCGACCCGGGTGGAGATCAGCGAGCTTTACCTGGAAACGCCGTCGACGGAGGATGTACGCAAGGTTTCCCAGCAGGTGATGCTGATCCTGGATAAGAACCATGACCGGGCGGGGGATGTGTCAACGATTGTGCCCCAGGAACTATTGGAGCAGGCCGAGCGCACGCAACGGCTGTTCAACACGCTGATGGTGATGATCGCATCCATCAGTCTGCTGGTGGGCGGCATCGGGATCATGAACATCATGCTGGCTTCGGTGACGGAGCGGACGCGCGAGATCGGCATCCGGCGCGCGCTGGGCGCTTCGCGGGCGCACATCATCTCGCAGTTTTTGATTGAAACGACTGTGCTTTCGGGGATCGGGGGGATGATCGGGGTGGGGCTGGGCGTGGGCGCGGCGGTGGCGCTGATGGTGGTGCATCTGTATGCGCCGTCGATTGAAAAACCGTACATCACGGCGTGGTCGATTTTCGTGAGCTTTGGCGTGGCGGCGGGAGTGGGTATTGTGTTTGGGTTGTATCCCGCGGTGCGGGCTTCGCAGCAAGACCCGATTGTGGCGCTGCGGCATGATTGAGCCGGGAAGGCTGGGGTGCTGGGTTCGGGGTTCGGTCAGAGGGGGAGAGACCTGCGGCCTTTTTCGGGTTTCGGGGTACGGGTATCGGGTCAAAGAAAAGGCATAAGACGCCCTCACGCACGTCCTGTGAGTTTTTTATTTCTTCCTCTGTTCTTACCCGAACCCCGAACCCCGAAAAAGGCCGCAGGCCTCCTGTGCTCTAATGTCGGTATTGTATTTATATGGAGGTGGTTGCCATGGCTGAGCGATCCAAGACGCCTTTGATTATTGGGCTGGCTGTGGTGCTGGTGGTGTTTATCGCGGGGGTGGCGATGTTTACCGGGCAGGACCGGGGGAGTGCGCCTATGGCGACGCCTGCCGTGGGGGAATCGGCCGGCGGGGCTGCGCCTGGGGCTGGACCGGGCAAGGGGAGCAGTCTGGCGGGATCGCCGGTGTTTACGCTGGTGAGCAAAGACCCGGCGGCGACGGTGACTTTTAAGCTGCCGGGGGCATCGGCTGGGGAATTTCGCCCCGCGACGGTTTCCACCATGGGCATCCCGATGAATCTTCAAGTGCTGGTGATCGGACCGGCCGCCAAAGCGGACCTGAGCATGACTGGAGTGAGCCGGACATGGTCTGCCGTGGTGACAAATACGCGGTCGGAGCAATACTTTCTGCTTAAGACCAAAAAAGTGATGCCCGAGGCCGTGAAACTGGCCGACGGCACAACGGTTCGGGTGTCGTATGGCGGGTCGTTCATGGCGCCTGCGCTGACGCATCAGGATGGTCTGGGCGGAAACCTGGCCAATAAAGGGTCCAAGGCGTTTCAGGTGATGCTGACCAACGATCAGGGCGAGCTGTATGTGGTGCTGATGGGGCCGGTGGAAAGGGAATCCGACCTGGAAGCGATTGCCCGGGAGATTGCCCAGAGCATGACGATCAAGCTGGGGAAGTGAGCGCGACGGGGCGTTCGTTGAGCGTGATCCAGGCGTCGGCCAGGAGAAGCGCATTGATGGCGCCCGGCGGGTGGCCCGGAAGAAGCGACTGCTGGCTGACGAGCATGGAGCAGTCGTTTAACTGCTGTTCGCCCAGGAGAACGGTGTCTGGCTGGCTGAGGAAGCAGGCCAGGCCCCAGGGCTGGTTGGTGAAGTAATCAGGCTGGGTGAATTCCATGTGCATCCTGCCGACCTGGTGGGCGCGGATGATGAGTGGCGCATCACCAAGGAGCCGAGCGAGGCTGTACACGCCGTGGAGGGCGACAAGCTCGCGGTAGGAAAGGACATCGGGCTGAAGCTCGGCATCGAAAGTGTTTGAGGAGCAGAGCCAATCCTTGGGACTCAGGCGCGCTTTGAGACGCTGCAGGAGGGATTCGGTATCGCGGCGGCCGAAGCCGGCTTGAATGCCCGAAGCGATGGCGTAGCAGATACAGACGAAGAAGGCGGGGTCGATTTCCGCCAGGGGCGAACCGATGAGAAGTTCGAGGATTTCGTTTAAGTACCGGAGTTGACGCTTGATGCGTACGTCGTCGGAAGGGGCGAGCCGGTGGGCGTGGAAGACGACGGCGGCGGCGATGAGGCCGTAGTAGGGCCGGCTTTGGCCGCCTGCGTCTTTGAGGTTCAGGAGGGCGGGGCCTTCTTCGGCGTTTCGCAGGAGGCTTTCGGCGACCTGGGTGATGATCCGGGGCGGGGTGGGCTGGTCGGTGACGATGGTTTCGATCAGCGGCGCGGAGAGGGAGATGGAGGAAGGGTTTAGACGCGAGCCCTGGCGCAAAACAACGCCTTGCGCCATCTTCGAGCTCATCAGTGAAATGAGCCGGACATACCTGTTAAAATCAAGCTCGTTCATCGTCGCCATTATGATAGGGAATTCCATGCCTAAGTGGGTGAATGTCTGTGAAGTAAAAGATCTGCCGGCGGGTGGCTCCAAGTGCGCGCGCGTGGAAGGCGTGCCGCTGGCGGTCTACAACATCGAGGGAAAGCTGCACGCGATCGCGGATATGTGCCCGCACGCGGGTATGCCGCTGGCGGAGGGGGAGCTTTGCGGGAAGGTGATCGTGTGCCCGTTCCACGGGTATTCGTACAATATCGAGACGGGGAAGAACACGGACTTTCCGGATCAGGAAGAACCGCTTCGCGTGTTTCCTGTACGTGTAGAGGCCGACGCTGTGCAGGTGGACCTGCTGCGCGGCAAATAAGCAAAGGTGAAGCATGTTGAAGAAGAAGCTGGCGGCCTGGAGCATCGTTCTGGGGCTGATGGTGATGTTCCTGGGTGCGGCGAGCTGTTCTGCGCCGAAAAACCCGGTGGCGTATGCGCCCATCGAGGGCGATGTGGTGTTTCAATCGCTGCCTCGAAACGCTGTGGTGGACATGATCGAAGGGGCGACGGGAAGCCCGTATTCGCATTGCGGGATCGTGGCGGGGGCGCCGGGGAAATGGGTGGTGTATGAATCGCTGGGGACGGTGCATGCGACGCCGCTGGCGGAGTTTCTGGCGCGTGGGCGGGGCGGGTTTTATGAGGTGTACCGGCTAAAGCCGGTGGAAGATAAGTCGCTGCCGCATGAGGTGGTGCTGCGGTCCAAGGAGTATGTGGGGCGGCCTTACGACTTTCGGTATCGGATGGACCCGGAGGCGATTTACTGCTCCGAGTTGATCTACCGGGCGTATGAGGGCGCGACGGGCAAGCCGCTGGGCAAGCTGGTGAAGGTGAAGGATTTGAACTGGAAGCCGTATGAGAAGACGATCCGGCGGCTGGAGGGGGATGGGAGCTTGCCGCTGGAGCGGGAGATGATCACGCCGCGGGATCTGGCGGCCGCGCCTGAGTTGGAGAAGGTGTATTCGACGGAGGCGGAGAATTGAGGGGCGCAGGGGAGAAGAGGTTTAACACGATTAACAAGATCAAGCAGGATTTACATGCTTGCCTGGGGCGGCCGGGGGATGTTAAGCAGAGACAGGGATTTTATTGACCGTCACCACAGACCTCTTTCAAAGGGAAAGAGGGCCTGAGAAGCGGCTTGAGTTTTCAGCAGATTTTTTTGCATTCAATCCCAAGCAGGCTGGCGAGTTTTTCGATGCGGTCGGCGACGTGGGCGACGCCGATGGCGCAGTGGTGGGCGGGGC
>CAZIWA010000043.1:0-40240 GCA_964542875.1 uncultured Phycisphaeraceae bacterium | reverse complement strand
GAAATGTTAGCCGGAAGCGCAAGCGACGGAGTCTTCTTCTTAAACTCTCTCCATCAGCGAACAGTCTAAAAGATTGGACTAATTTCCATAAATTCTCGCTCTACTGTAAAATTTCCACGACCTCTTTTTCCAAATTTCTGGCGGCCCCATGTCCCACGGCCTCACCACTCAAGCTATCGCCCTTCTATTTTCTTCTGCCCCCACACTCGACAAACTTCGCGAAGCACTCGCCAGCTACACTCCCACGCTCCGCGAATGCGAAGATTCTTGGCCCGCCCAAAGCCCGAGTCTCTCCTTCTCAATCCCAGACGTGCCCGAAACCTCGGCAATCATCGATATTGTTCATCAGCCTTGGCCCGATGATCTGAGCCAAGACGATCATTCTTCGGATATTTTCCTTGCGTGGAAGCTGGGGCACTTCGGCCCAGTTGCCCGGCCCGTTGCGCTTTCACGAGCTCTTACCCGAACTTTCCTTACCCACAACGAATCTCAGGCCGTCCGTGAACACAATTCCTTCCTCCGTCTCCGGACTATGTCCACCGATCCAAATGCCTTGGCCAAAGGCAGTGCCATCAAAACACCTTTGCTCGCCTGCCAGCATCTTGCAATATTGGATCGTCTGGCTGTTCAGCTTCTCGACCTTCCTGGAGCTCTGGCCTACTTCAATCCCGCCGGAGCAAATGTCCTCTCGCGCAACCACTTCAACCATTTCACAAAACAAGCACAAGATCTCGGTCTAATAAACACTCTCGTGTGGACCAACCGCTTCTTCTATACAGTCAATGACCACTGGTCGTTCTTCGAAACCCTCGGTAACCGCCAGTTCCATCTTCCCGACCTTGAACTTCCTCTCTCCTCCGCTCACCATGAACACATTCCCGCCTGTAAGACCTTTTTGGCCAATCTCACGCTACAGATGATCAATAACCGGCAATTTATCGCATCCGATACGCTCGTTGCTGGCCCAGCGGATCTAAATTACAAAGCCCACTATTTCCCAGTTTCGTTGGTCGAACCTGATCGCCCAATTATCCTCTTGCTCCCTGAGGGGATGGATGAACTTCCTCCCGCGTTTCCCCGCCGCCCAAACTCTTGACTTCCAAATGAAAAATCCCTACCGGCTTTTAACCGATAGGGATCACTTGCCTTTTGATCGGCCTTTATGAGCAGAATCGGCTACGACCATCTCTGATCCAATTCTCATGACCGTGGAGTTCCCCAGAAATCGCGGACACTATAAGAGTTTACAGAGCTCTTAGAAGGAGTCTTTTGATGACTGGTAAACATCGCGATGAAGCGTTTCGTAAGTCCGGTGTGGAATTGGTGACCAAGGAAGGTTACCGCCCACGAGACTCCCGATACCCCGCCGCCTCCGCGTCCGCCCCATCCTTAAAAAACACGGCGTTCTTCGACAGCTTCGCCTGCTCGTAATACCGGGACTCCGGCGTGTGAAACACCTTGCTCTTGGCATTGCCCACCACGCACCCTGGCATAAACCCGGCCAGTTCCAATCCCTTGGGGTTACTCTCGCGCGCCTTCACCCGATCCAGATCGGCCTGCGCATCGGCATTGTCTGCCGTTTCAAACGACCGCAGCGAAGCCCGCCTCAGCGCGCGCACCCGGTAGGCGGGGTCAAAGCGCCGGTAATCCAGCACCGCGTTATCCCAATCGCCATACGCCGCGTTGGGCAGCACGATGTACCGCTTGCCGAATTCGTCTGCCATCCGCTCCACGGCCTGCCCACGCTCGCCGATGGACTTTTTCTCGAACGTCTCATCAAAGTCTCCCAGCGCATCGCCCAGCAGCAGCAGCACCCGATGGTCTTTCATCACTTGCCTGCGCCGCTCTTCCTTGCTGGAGTCATCCACCCTCAGCAGCACTTGGGATTCCGCCGCCTGGGCCAATCCCGCGTCTTTGAGGTTCTTCACCGTATCGGCCAGTTCTTCTGTAGACCGGTTGGATACATAAAAGATCGCCACGCCCCGCGAATCCGCATAATCCAAAAACGCCTTGGCCCCGGGAATCGCCTGCGCGCTCGCCCGGGCGGACCAGTTGCGCCAGCGCCCCTGGGAATACGCCCCATCCGTCAGTGCCAGTGCCGCCAATTGAGGCGAGTTATCCAGCACTGTCTCATCAATATCCAGAATCACCGCCGGCCGGCGCGCATCACCCTCTGTGGGCTTTGCCAGCGCTTCAGCCAACCGGAATTTCGCCAGCGCGTACGCCTGCAGACGCAGCGCCTTGGCCTCCCCGGATGATTGTGTCCACATCACACTCAGCAGCATGGCTTCCGCGGGCAGGCTCACCGCATCGCTCTGCTGGGTCGCCGGGCCGGCATAGGCGCGCCCTTCCCCATCCATCACCCGTCCCAGCCACACCCCGGACATCACCAGCAGCGCGCACACCGCCGCCACTGCTGCCGCCCGCCCCATCCCAGCCTTATGAAACCGTCCCACATGCACCTCCCAAACACCAGATATTTCCCAAAAAACCGCTCAAACACCCCAACTTTCTACTCATCCCCTGTTCACCCCGCGTTAACCATTTTTCTTTCTGACTGGGCCCGACCCCCCAGACCCTGGACCCGGCTCATAAAACGGTGCTAAGATGACCCAACCTCGGGGATTGCTCTATATGCACGCCATCCAAAATCTTCTTGCTCGGGCACGTGCCCGCCTCATGTATCAGGACATGATCGCCCTCACCGGCGCACTTGCCCTGTCCGGCATTGCCCTGGGCGCTCTGGCCCTGCTGGTCGAGCGGCTCTTTGCCATCTGGGTTGGCGGGCCCTGGCCCATCCTTGTCCTTGCCGTCACCGGCGTGACCGCAGGCATCATCTGGTCCCTCTTTCGCCGGCAGGACGACACCTACGTCGCCGTCGCCCTTGATGAACGCCTGGGTTTGAAAGACCGCATCGCCTCCGCCCTCCACTTTGTCGGCCAGGCGGACAAGCACCCCTTCGCCCGTCAGATCGTCGATGAGGCCGAATCCGCCGCCACCCTCGCCAAACTCGAAAAATGCTTCCCCTACAAGGCCCCCAAAGCCTGGGCCTGGGTTCCCGTCCTCCTCGTGCTGGCCGCCGGCCTCTACTACTTCGTCGACCAGCGTGACCTCCTGGGCATCCAAGCCAGGCGGGATCAGGCCGTCGCCCAGCAACAGCAAGCCCAAGTCATCGATGAAAACGTCCAGGAAGTCCTAAAGGCCGTCAAACAGGTCCAGGCCACCCTCCCCCCCACCGATGAACCCCTCGACAAGGCCACCGACGAACCCCTGGCCAAAGCCGGCACCATGGGCGAAAACGCCAACAAGCCCGAGTCCAACAAGGAAGCCATCGCAGAGCTTTCCGACCTTCAGGAAAAGCTCGATAAAACCGCCAGCCAGGCCGACAAAGAAGTCACCGCCCTCAAAAACGCCCTCACTAACATCCAGACCGGCCAGGGCCCCGCCGACCAATTCGCCGACGCCCTCCGCCGTGGCGATTTCGACGCCGCCCAAAGCGCCCTCCAACAGCTCGCCCAAAATACCGCCGGCATGAGCGCCAACGAAAAACAAGCCGTCGCCGACCAGTTGAATAACATCGGCCAGCAGCTCCAGCAGATGGCCCAACAACAGCAACAGCAGCAGCAACCGCCTGACCCCAATCAGCCCAACCAGCAAAATCAGCAACAGGCCCAGCAACAGCAAAATCAAGCCGGCCAGCCTCAGCAGGGCCAGGGTCAGCAAAACCAGCAGGCTCAAAACCAAAATCAAAATCAAAACCAGCAGCAATCCCAGAATCAAAATCAGCAGGCCAATAACAGCCAGTCCAACCCCAGCCAGGGCCAATGCTCCGGCGCCTGCAACAGCCTGGGCCAGGGCCTTCAGCAGATGGCCCAGCAAATGCAGGGCCAGGGGCAAAACCCCGGCCAGGGCCAACAGCAAGGTCAGGGGCAGGGCCAAGGACAAGGCCAGCAAAACGCCCAGCAGGCCCTCAGCCAGATGTCTCAGATGCAAAACCAGCTTCAGCAGATGCAGCAAGCCCAGCAACAGGCCCAGCAGGCGCTAAGCGGTAACAAAGCCGGCAATTCCGGCCTCCAGCAGGGCAAGGGCAACCCCGGCGCCAGCGGCAACTCCTTCGGTCGCGGCTACGCCGGCCCCACCGCCGGCCCGGAAACCAAAGTCGAAAACTACCAGACCGACGCCGTCAGCGAAGGCGTCTCCAAAGACGGCCGCATCATCGCCTCCTGGCTTGAAAACGGCGAAAACGCCAAAGGCGAAGCCAAAGTCCTCATCGATAAACAAGTCACAAACGCGCAGCGTAGCGCCACCCAGGCCGTCACCGAATCCCGCATCCCGGGCAAGTACCAGCAATCTGTCCGAAGCTACTTCGACCAGATTCCTGAAACCGTAGAACAATCTCGCGCCCCACAGGCGCCAAGGTAACCAACCGGGGATGCCACTCGGATTTGAACATCCTCAATACCTCTGGCTACTCCTCCTGGGCATCCCGGTGGTCTGGCTCGGCTTGCGCAGCCTCGCCACCCTGGACGCAGGCCGCAGGTGGCTCGCCATCGCCATCCGCTTCGCCCTGGTCACCCTCCTGGTCTTCATCCTCGCTGGCGTGCAGATGGTCAAGCAGCACACGGACATGACCGTCGTCGCCATCGTCGATCAGTCCGAATCTGTCCAACGCTTCGCCCGCCCCGGCAAAGCCAGCCCCCTCTCAGGCCTTGAACCCGAGGCCTCCGGCGACCTCTGGGCCATGAAGTACCTCGCCCAGGCCAGTGACTCCCGCAAGGCCGATGACAAAATCGCCCTCGTCGGCTTCGACGGCAAGCCCTACGTCCGGGCCATGCCCTCCAGTGACCTGAACTTTGATCCCGGCGCCATCGTTCAACCCGTCGACGGCTCGGACGTTGCCTCCTCCATCCGCCTCGCCATGGCCATGTTCCCCGCCAACAACGGCAAGCGCATGGTGCTGGCCACCGATGGCAACGACACCGTCGCCGGCGCTCTGGCCATGCTTGATGCCGCCCGCGAAGCCAAGGCCGCCGGCATCCCCATCGACGTCCTCCCCATCGAATACAAGGTGGACAACGAAGTCACCGTCGACGCCGTCTATAATCCCGTCGAAGCCCGCCAGGGCCAGACGGTCGGCCTGCGCATCGTCCTGCGCGCCACCAAGCCCGCCCGCGGCCAGGTCTACATCAAGCATGACGGTAACTTGCTCGTCCTTGGCAACAAAGGCGTTAACGGCGCCAGCGTCAAGGAAACCGACTGGACACCCGAAGCCTACGACTCCCTCACCAACACCCCCGCCAACGCCGCAAACCCCGTCGCCGCCCAAACCCAGCCCGTCAGCGGCATGGCCATCCTCCCCGGCATGCCCGGTTACAGCCCCGACGGCAAGGTCAGCCGCTACGTCTGCATCAAAACCGTCGACCTCCCCATGGCCTACTCGGGCATCAACCGCTTTGAGGTGGAATTCCAGCCCGAAGCCGGCTTCGACCAGCTCCCCGGCAACAACAAAGCCGAATCCTTCGCCCTCGTCTCCGGCAAAGGCAAAACCCTCTTCGTCGATGGCGTCGGCTCAGATTCCGGCAGCATCCTCCCCAAAAACCTCCAGGCCCGCGGCTACGACATCACCGTCATCGGCCCCGAAAATTTCCCCACCCGCCTGGCCGAACTCCAACGCTACGACTGCGTCATCTTCCAGAACGTGCCCATCGACGACATTCTCCCCGGCCAACAGGGAAACCTCTCCCGCTACGTCACCGAACTCGGCGGCGGATTCATCATGATCGGCGGACCCGACTCCTTCGGCGCAGGCGGCTGGACCGGTTCCCCCATCGACAAACTCCTCCCCGTCGAATGCCAGATCCCCAACCAGAAAATCATGCCCTCAGGCGCTCTGGTCATCGTCCTCGACCACTCCGGCTCCATGGGTTCCCCCGTCGCCGGCACAAATAAAACACAGCAGGAATGCGCAAACGAAGCCGCAGCCCTCGCCATCCAGACCCTCTACGCCGACGACCTTGTCTGCGTCATCGTCTTTGATGACGGCGCAGACATCGTCGTCCCCATGGGCCGCGTCGGCAGTTCCGCTGGCATTCAAAAAGTCGTTCGCTCCATCACCCCCGCAGGCGGCACCGACATCCTCTCCGGCCTCAACCTCGCCGCAGGCCAGGTCAACAAGCTCAACTCCCAGGAAGCCGCTGTCCGCCACGTCCTCCTCCTTACCGACGGGCAAAGCGCAGAAGGCAACTACCGCGCCACCATCGGCTCCATCGTCAAGGCAGGCGGCACCGTCTCCACCGTCGGCGTCGGCGACGGCGTCAACGGCCAACTCCTCCAGAACCTCGCCCAAATGGGTGGCGGCACCTACTACCCCATCCAGAACCCCAAAACACTCCCCCAGGTCTTCATCAAGGAAGCCCGCACCGTCCGCAAAAAGCTCATCAAGGAAGAAGTCTTCACCCCCGCCATCGTCTCCACCGGCTCCCCCATCACCGCGGGCATCACCGGCTACCCCAAAATGAAGGGCTTCGTCCTCACCGGTGAAAAACAAGACGCCCGCGTCTTCACCCCTCTCGTCGGCCCCGAACGCGAACCCATCTTCGCCCACTGGCAAATCGGCCTGGGCCGTTCCGCCGCTTTCACCTCCGACGCCTCCAACCGCTGGGCCACCGCCTGGCTCGGCTGGAACGGCTACTCGGACTTCTGGGTCCGCACCCTCCGCCTCATCGCCCGTCCCGGCAACGACAGCCGCATCGATATGACCGCCACCGCCGACAACGGCAAGCTCAAAATCAAGCTCGACGCCGCCGGCTCCCTCCAGGAGATGCGCAAAAACAGCTCCCCCTTTGTCGACTTCATGCGCGTCAAAGGCTCCGTCGTCGCCCCCGACGGCACCGTCCAGACCGTCTCCCTCCTTCAAACCGGCCCCGGCCTCTACGAAGCCGAAACCTCCGCCGAAATCCCCGGCAGCTACATCGTCAGCCTCATCGCCGATGACAACCAGGGCAACCGCCACGCCGTCTTCGGCGGCACCACCCGCCCACCCGGCAACGAACTCCGCAGATTCGAATCCAACCGCTCCATCCTCGAACAAATCGCCCAGATCACCGGCGGCCGCGTCCTCAACCCCAAAGACCCCTCCCAGGCACCGCTCTTTGACCGCACCGGCGTCGAAGTCTCCCGCTCCATCAAGCCGATGTGGTACACCCTCCTCACCCTCGCCCTCTTGCTCTTCATCCTCGACGTCGCCACCCGGCGCATCGCCTTTGATATCGCCGGCTACCTCGCCCGCTTCAAAAAATCCTGGGCCGCCTGGCTCTCCGGCCAGCGCACCAAAGAACCCGCCGCCGACGCCAAGGCCACCCTTTCTGCCCTCAAGAAAGCCGTCGGCCGCCAGGGCGACCCTCAGCCCAACGCGCAGGCCGCTAGCCCCACCCCTCTCCAAAGCGCCCAGCCCGTCCGCTCCCAGCCCCGCCCGTCCGCACAGAAAAAATTCGAGGCAGACCCCAGGATCGCCGCCCCCACCACCTCCCTCGACCAAACCATCGGCGGCGCCGGAAACACCAAAACCGACTCCGGCCCCACACCCAACATCCCCAAAGCAAACCAACCCAAAGACGAAGGCCCCACCACCAACAGACTCCTCGCCGCCAAGAAACGCGCACAGGACCGCATCGCCGACGAAAACGAAAACAAATGATCCTTCCCTGATCCCTCTCCCATTAAGGAGCAGGCTCAGATAAGGGTGCTCTCAAACTCTTAAACTCATCGACGCAGGACCAAACATGACCGAAACCAACATCACCCAGCAGGCACAACAATTCCGCGACACCTACGCCCAAGTCAAGGCGCAGGTCCAGAAAGTCATCGTCGGACAGGAGGAAATCGTCGACGGCGTCCTCACCTGCCTCTTCGTCGGCGGCCACGTCCTCCTCGAAGGCGTCCCCGGCCTGGGTAAAACCCTCCTTATCCGCACCCTCAGCCAGGCCCTGAACCTCAAGTTCAGCCGCGTCCAGTTCACCCCGGACCTCATGCCCGCCGACATCACCGGCACCACCATCGTCGTTGAATCACACGACGCCACCGGCGCTGTCCGAGGCCGTGAATTCAAATTCCAGCCCGGCCCCCTTTTCGCCCAGATCGTCCTCGCCGACGAAATCAACCGCGCCACCCCCAAAACCCAGTCAGCCATGCTCGAAGCCATGCAGGAAAAATCCGTCACCGTAGGCGGACGCACCTACCCCATGGAAAAGCCCTTCTTCGTCATGGCCACCCAGAACCCCATCGAGCAGGAAGGCACCTACCCCCTCCCCGAAGCCCAGCTCGACCGCTTCTTCTTCAAGCTCACCGTCGGTTACGCCACCCGCGATGAACTCCACACCGTGCTGGACCGCACCACCGCCGGCGCATCGCAGGACATTCAACCCGTCCTCGACGGCCCCGGCATCATCACCTATCAAAACCTCGTCCGGCAGGTCTTGATCGCCCCCCACGTGCAGGACTACGCCGTCCGCGCCGTCCTGGCCACCCACGCCGACAACCCGCAAAACCCCTACGCCACAGACCTCATCAAGCGCTTCGTCCGTTACGGCGCATCCCCCCGCGCCGCCCAGGCCCTGGTGCTTGGCGCAAAGGTCAAGGCCCTCCTCGCCGGCCGCGCCCATGTGAGCATTGATGACATCAAGGCCATCATGGTCCCCGCCCTGCGCCACCGCATCCTTCTGAACTTCGAAGGCCAGGCCCAGGGCCTCACCACCGATCAGGTCATCCTCGACCTCATCTCCACCATGCCCGCCGACGCCGGCTTTAAACCCAAGGCGTAAGAGCGGGTTTCGGGGTCCGGGTCTCGGGTCTGATTCAGACTCAGATCAAGACCCCCAAACCCACAAACGCCCCTCGTCCTCGTTCCCTCTGGCCAGACCCGAAACCCGAACCCCGAAACCCGATGTCTTCTCCCCTCTCCATCTCCTCCCTCCTCGACCCGAGCTTCATCGCTCGGCTCGATAGGCTGGACATCCTTTCCCGGAAGGTGCTTCAGGGCAAGATCAAAGGCGAGCGCCGCAGCAAGAAACGCGGCCAAAGCGTTGAGTTCGCCGACTACCGCCCCTACGTCGTCGGCGATGACCTTCGCTTCATCGACTGGAACCTCTACGCCCGGCTCGACAAACTCTTCCTCAAGCTCTTCATGGAAGAGGAAGACCTCGCCGTCTCCATCCTCATCGACGAAAGCGCCTCCATGCGCTACGGCGACCCTGACAAGCTCACCTACGCCCGCAAGCTCGCCGCCGCCATGGGCTACATCGCCCTTGCCAACCACAACCGCCTTCACGTCTTCAAGTTCACCGACACCCTCTCCAGCGCCCTGGTCAACCAGCGAGGCCGCCGCCCCATCCCTCAGCTCATCCAGTTCCTCATGCAGGACATGGTCGCCGATGCCTCCGCCAAGGCACCCAAGGTCGGCCAGCAGTTCGGCGACGCCAGCCCCCGCCAGGGCGACCTCACCGCCGCCTGCCGCCGCTTCGCCCTCATGGGTCAAAACAAAGGCGTCGTCCTGCTCATCAGCGACTTCTTCGACAAAGGCGAGCTCTCCGACGCACTCAAATACCTCTCCGGCGACCGCTTCGACGTCTACGTCATCCAGCTTCTCTCCCCTCAGGAGGTCGACCCCGCCAAAGCCGGCCTCGTCGGCGACCTGAAGCTCATCGACCTTGAAGACGACAACGAAGCGGAAGTCTCCGTCTCCCAGCCCCTCTTAAACCGCTACAAAGCCAACCTTGAAGCCTACTGCCGTCACATCAAGGAAGAGTGCAGCCGCCGCAACATGGTCTACCTGATGTCCGACACCTCCATCTCCTTCGACACCCTCATCCTCCGCTACCTGCGTGAGAAAGGACTGCTGGGCTAACCATGGGCTTCCTCGCTCCCATCGCCGGTCTCGTCGCCGCCGCGCTGCTCATCCCAGCCCTGCTGTTCTTTTACTTTCTAAAGCTCCGCCGCCAGCCCATGGCCATCAGTTCCACGCTGCTCTGGAAAAAGGCCGTGCAGGACCTCCAGGTCAACGCCCCCTTTCAGCGCATGCGCAAAAGCCTCCTGCTGCTCATCCAGCTTCTTTTGCTCATCGGCCTTCTCTTCGCCTTCGCCCGCCCCACCATCTCCAGCGTGGGCGACATGGGCGAGCGCGTCGTCATCGTCATCGACCGCTCCGGCTCCATGAGCGCCACCGACGTCAAACCCTCCCGGCTTGATGAAGCCAAGCGCCTCGCCGGTGTCCTCGTCGACAAAGCCGCCGAAAATCAGCTCAAAGGCGGCGTGATGGTCCTTACCTTCGCCCAAAGCGCACGCATCGAATCTCCCTACTCCGGCGACAAGGCCCAGCTCCACGCTCAGATCAACGCCATCTCCAACACGGACGAGCGCTCCAACATCGAGCCCGCCATGAAGCTTCTCGAGCGTGAAGCCCAGGACGCCGCCGCCACCAACGCCCCGCTCACTGTCTACGTCATTTCCGACGGCCGCGTCAGCACCGCCGACAAAACCTCCCTCCCCGGCGCCAGGATCGAGTACCTCACCGTCGGCAAGGGCGCGCCCATCGACACCACCGTCAAGCGCACCACCGCCGAAGCGGAGCTTGCCCGTCAGGCCACCGCCACCGCGCCCAGTTCCGGCCAGGCCGCCCCGGTCGATGCCGTTTCCGCCGGCTCGCCTGACTGGCCCGACAACCTCGCCTTCACCGCTTTTTCCGCCCGCCGGGATTACAAGAGCCCGGAAAAAGTCCAGGTCCTCGCCACCCTCTGCAACTTCGGCCCCAGGCCCGTCACCGCGAACGTCACCCTCAGCGTCGACGGTGTTGCCGCCCGCACCGTCCCGGTCACCGTTCCCCCCGCTTTGGGTGAGGCCTCCGGCTATGAGCCCGGCGTGCTCCCCGTCCGGTTTGATCTGGAGCTCATCGGCAGCCCACTCATCCAGGTCACCCACGACCATATCGACGCCCTCGCCTCCGACAACAGCGCCTGGTTCACCCTCTTTGAGCGCAAGCAGCTCCGCGTGCTCATGGTCAGCCCCGTGCTCTCGGGCAGCAATCCCTTCCTCACCCAGGTGATGCGTGCCCTGGAAGTCAAAAAACTCGTCACCATCGACTCCCGCCTCTACGAAGACTCCGACCCCTCCAAGCTCACCCGCGCGGGCTGGCCCGGCGCTCAGCTCCCTAATTCGGGCTCGGCCCCCGCCAACACCGGCGAAGGCTTCGATGTCATCGTTTTCGACCGCTACACCCCCGCCGCCGTCCCTCAGATCGACTCCCTCTACTTCGATGCCCTTCCCCCCATCCCCGGCCTCAAATCCCTCCCCGCCCAGCCCGCTGACGCCCAGGTGCAGCGGCTCTTGAACTGGAACCGCGACCACGTCCTCCTGCGCTATGTCGGCTTGGACGACCTCATCTTCCAGTCCCCCCGTCGCCTCGCCCTGCCGGAAACCGCCGAAGCCCTCGCCATCGCCCGCTCAGGCCCCATGATGGCGGTCGTCACACACCAGGGCACCCGCCACGTCGTCGTCGGCGTAGACGTCATCAAATCCAACTGGCCCATGATGGTCGGCTTCCCCATTTTCATGAACAACGTCCTCCCCTGGCTCGCCATGGGCGGCCAAAATGAAGCCGGCGTCGCCTACACCCCCGGCCAGGTCGCCTCCGTCCCCGTCTCCGGCGCACTCAACAAAATCTCCTACCACGGCCCCGTTCCCATCGACACCAAAGTCGAAAACGGCCGCGCCATCCTCCCCATGTTCACCCGAGTCGGGCTCTATACCGCACCCGCCGCCACCCCCAAAACCCCCGGTGCCGAACAGCCCTGGGACCGTATCGGCGTCAACCTCCTTGACGCAAACGAAAGCGACCTCCGCGTCGCCCAGGAACTCCAGATCGGCTCCACCCTCACCAAAGGCCAGACCGGCAACAGCGTCGTCAAAAAAGAAATCTGGCCCTGGTTCGTCCTTGCCGCCCTCATCCTGCTCATGCTCGAATGGGTCGTCTACACCCGCCGCATGTCCCTCTGACCCTACCCTCATTCCAGGTGACACAACCCGTGCCCAACCCGTGTCAGGGCTATCGCACTTGAATAGGGGTGCCTGGGGCTGCCATCTGCTGCGGGCCCCGGAATCTCATTGGTTTTTCCAAACCCGAACAGATCTGTATGCCTGTGACAGCCGCATGATTCGACGGTTTTCATCCAAATGCGATTGCCGTGCCGAACCCGTCGGTGTCTTGCACACTCCAAAAAAGGCAATCCATCCGCATTTATCTTCTCTGACCAGACCCTAGACCCCAGCCCCTTCTTCACCTCTCCAGCCCCTTCGCCACCACCGGCCCCAGCAGAATCAGCACCACGCCCGGAAACACCCAGAAAAACTCGTTGGAGAAAAACCCCACCGCGGAGATGCCCGCCGCCACCGTTCCCAGCATCATCGCCACGCCCATCCGGGTCATGGATACCCGGTCGGCGTCTGCCGGCGCGTTGAACATGCACGTCCACGCGTAGCTTGGAAAGATGAACGCATAAAACCCCAGGAAGCATCGGTAGACCACTTCGCCTTGGTCCAGCCCCTGGTAGGAAATGATCGGCACGCCCAGGGATCGGAACGTCCACCTTGTCGCGCTTTCCATATCATCCGGATCGCTCAACACTTCGCGCCCCAGCCCCGCCAGGAACAGCATGACGATCGCGGCGATCCCCAGCGCCACCCACAAGCTCACTCCCGGCACAAGTGGCCGCCTGCGCAGTTCTCCGATGTGCAGCGCGCTCGTCGCCGCCGCCTGCAGCACCACATGCAGCGCCACCACCGCAAAGATCCGTCCCACCGGCACCACGCCCGCAGGCAGCACTTTCAGGTCCGCGGCATACGCCAGCGTGAACACGATCATCGCCAGGAACAGCACGCCAAACCCGATGCCAAACGCCCACTTCGCCGGCTTGCTCTCCAGCGCGTTGCGCGCGCGCAGTAGCGTCAGGTCCATATGAGGGCAGGCCAGAAAACCAAGCGCCAGCGCGCTCGACAGCCATAAAAGGTTCTTCGCCTGATTCATCGGCAGCCGGAAAAAATCGTCATCCATCCAGCTCGGCTTGCCTTCCATGCAGAAGTACGCCAGCCCTGCCAGCGATACGCCAAGCGCGCCCATGGTGATCAAAAGATCCATCCGCCGGTCGCGCTTGCCGATTCTGGTGAACATGCTCAAAAGCAGCAGGTACATCGCCAGCGCCGCCGGCCCCACCATTCGGGTGATGAGCCACGAAACCACAAAAAGCTGAAACAGGATCGTCACGATGGAAAACACCGAAAGCATCAGCAGATGCTTCCGGATAAACGCTTCTTTTTCTTCTTCCGTGCGCCCGTAGCTGAAGAACCCCACAGCTCCCGCGCCGATCACGTTGGGCAGCGCAAACGCCAGCCACCCCAGGAACCCGAAAAACGGGTACAGCAGCACCGGCAGCACCATCCCGATCACCCACGTCCACGAAGTAGCCAAAAACGCGCTCCACACCAAAACCTGCTGGGCAATCGGCGGCGCCTTCTGTTGTTGAACCTGTTCATTCATGGGCCAAAAGTGTACCCGAATCCCCATCTCTCACCGTGAGAACGCCGACACCATTGACGGTGAACGTCCTGATGGATCTCGAAACAAACCTTTTCCACTCTCATGGACACCCGACAACCCGCCGCCCGGTCACCCGGGGCACATGGGCAACCGTCAAACGCGCTGGCCCGACTTTGTCGCCCTCAGCGCCTCAAACGACGCCCGCGTCGCCGCCAGGCCATCTTCCCCCGATGCCAGCCCGATCAGCCTCCCTGCCTGAATGCTCTGCGCAAATAGCCCGTGCACCACCTCAAAATGCTTCTCGGACTCTCCCGCATGTTCCACCACGGTCTTGTCCTTCCCCCAAAGCCGCATATGCCCTGTCACGCTTTCGTAGTCCACTGTCGCCCCATCGGCGATCACGCTGATGTTGTACATGTACCCCTCGTCCTTGACGTTTTTGGTGTACAGCCACCCCACCTCCACCAGGCCCATCCCGCCCCCGGATAACCGGCAGACCGCCGCCACATGCTGCGGGTGCTCATAAGGTTCGATCACCGCCCCCGCGGCTTGGATGTCCACGATCTCCTGCCCTGAAAACCACCGGATCGCATCAAAAAAATGAACGCCTGAATCCACGATGGGCCCGCCTTCGGCCATGAACGCGTTCATTCTTTCGATCGGCTGCCAATGGTGCGCCGACCACACATACAGGCACCGCACCACCCGCACCTTCCCGGCATCCTGCGTGTCCAGCAGCCGTTTGATGGAGGTGAACTCCGTGCTTGACCGCGTATTGAAGTTCACCGCCAGCAGCCGATTCGCGCGCCTGGCCGCCTCGCACATCGCCTGGCATTCCTCCACGTTGCGTCCCATGGGTTTCTCGCAAAGCACGTGCAGCCCGCGCCCAAGCGCCTCCAGCGTGATCTCGCAGTGCGTATCCAGATGCGTTGCCACCACCACCGCGTCCAGTCCGCCGGCATTCAGCAGGTCTTGATATCGCCCATACACCCGCGGCACGCCGAATTGCCTGCCCAGTTCCTGCGCCCGCTCCTGCCGCACATCCGCCAGCGCCGCGATCCTGCATCCCGCCGCTTTCGCAGCCCCTTCCAGGTGCCCCACGCCCACGATCCCCGTTCCGATAAGCCCGATGTTGATCACGTAAACCCCTCGTTTTGCATCACAAATCCGTCGATCCCTCGCCCAAAACACGCTTCCTGAGCCATCGAAATAGTAATTCAATTATTTCGATGGATGAACCTCCCCACAAACAATTGAGTTTTGACGATAATCATCCCCCTCCTCAAAGCAGAAAGGCACACCATGTTCATCGACTTCCAAGTCAACGGCTACGCAGGCATCGACTTCACCGGCGACCTCGTCACCCCCGCCGACATGGACAAAATCGCCGACATGCTTGAGGCCCACAACATCACCGCCATCTTCCCCACCGTCATCACCGACGAGCTCGACCTCATGTGCGGCCGCCTCGCCAACATGCGAAAAATCATCGACGCCAGCCCCCGTCTCAAAAAGCTCATGCCCGCTTTCCACGTCGAAGGCCCCTGCCTCCTCGCAGAAGACGGCTACAAAGGCGCTCACCCCGCCGAATGCATGCGCCCCGCCACCCCGGACCTCCTCAAACGCATCGTCGAAGCCTGTGGCGGCCCCCAATACACCGCCCTCATCACCCTCGCCCCCGAAAACGACCCCGGCTTCCAGGGCACCAAATACCTCGTCTCCCAGGGAATCAAAGTCTCCGCCGGCCACACCAACGCCTCGCGCGACATCCTCAACGGCGCCGTCCAGGAAGGCCTCTCCCTCTTCACCCACCTGGGCAACGGCTGCGCCGCCACCATGAACCGGCACGACAACATCATCAACCGCGCCCTCTCCATCCCCCAGCTCACCCTCTGCTTCATCCCCGACGGCCACCACATCCCCTTCTGGGTCCTCCCCATGTGGCTCAAGATCGCAGGCATCGAGCGCTCCATGTTCACCACCGACTGCATGTCCGCCGCAGGCGGTCCCCCCGGCCTCTACAAAGTCGGCCGCTGGATGCTCGAAGTCGGCCCCGACAAGCTCGTACGGCCCCCCGGCAAAACCCACCTCGCCGGCAGCGCCCTCACCATGCCCGAAGCCTACGACAACGCCATCAACAAACTCGGCCTCACCCCCGCCCAGGCCAAAACCCTCTGCGTCGACAACGCCAAAAAAGTCTTCGCCCGCTGGCTCAACTGACCCCACAACGCTACATCTGCTTGCTCCCCTCTCCCTCTGAGGGCTCTGCCTGAAAACTCTCTTAGTAGGGTGCGGCCGAGTCTTCGCCGCCCACCATGGCGGGCTGGATACCCATTGATTCAGCCATCCCCCCCAACAGCAAACGGATCCGCCTGGACATAGACCCCATGGGCAGCTACGACTACGACTGGGCCTACTGGGCCGAACCCGAGTTTCTCGTCCCCTTCAAACTGCACGAATAAACTCCCCCGACGGCCTCCATCGTCACTCTTCAATCAATTCATAGCTCCTCTTCACCTCACCACCGGCAGCGTCGCCCTCCGGCAAAGCTTCACCAGCCCCGCCACCGCCACTTCCAGTTCATCACGGGTGGCGCCCTTTCGGATCTTTTCTTCCAGCACCCGGGCCATGTCCGTAATCGTCGGGAACCCATAGCACCCCGACGCCCCGGCCATCTGGTGCGCCAGGCGCTGGAGGTCTTCCATCTTCCCGTTGGCCAGATGCCCTTCCAGCAGCGCAATGCGCTTAGGCAGCCCGCCCACGAACTCCTGGATCAATTCTGTCATCCGCAGGTTTCCGGCGTATTCGCTGCGCAGCCCTTGCTCCGTCGGCGCCGCCTGCGGCTCCTCCACCTGAACGCCATCCTGCCCGCGGGACTTGGCCACCCACTCCGTGCACAGCGCGATCAGCATATCCCTGTTGATCGGCTTGGCTGCATACGCATCGCACCCGCATTGCAGGCACTCGTCGGCGTCTCCTTCCATGGCACGGGCCGTCAGCGCAATGATCGGCCGCGTCCACCCTTTTTCCCGCAGGCTCTTGGTCGCGGTGTACCCATCCATCACCGGCATCTGCATGTCCATCAGAATCAGGTCGTAGTGCGCCTTGGGGTCCAGCGTGCCATTGACGCTCCGGTCCGCCGTCAGCGCCCGCACCGCCAGTTCGCCGTTCTCCGCCACGTCCACCACCGCCCCGGCCTTGCGCAGGTGAAAGGCAATCAGCCTTTGGTTGTCCGGGCCGTCCTCCGCCAAGAGCACATGCGTCCCGGCCAGGGCCGAGTTCTGCACCGCCAGCCTCGGCTTCTTTTCCTCCATCGGTTCGGGCATCAGCTCTGGCATCTTCACTTCCAGCGCATCCAGTGGCCCGCAATTGAGGATCAGGGTAAAGGCGCTCCCCTTGCCCGGGGTGCTCTCCACCAGGATGTCCCCGCCCATCATTTGCGCCAGCCGCCGGGAAATGCGCAGCCCTAGCCCCGTCCCACCGAATTTCCGGGTCGTCGAGGCATCAGCTTGTTCAAAAGCGCCAAACAACCGGGAAATCTGCTCGGCATTCATCCCGATGCCCGTGTCTTCCACGCGCACCTTCAACTCGCAATTGGCCTTGTCGCTCACATCCAGCGAAGCCCTCACCGCCACGTTTCCGATCTCCGTGAACTTCAGCGCATTGCCCAACAGGTTCACCAGGATCTGCCTCATCCGAAGCGGGTCGGACATCACCACCACCGGCACCGGCGTGTCATACATCACGCTCAGCTTGATCGCCTTGGCCTTCGCGTTCACCTGCATCAGCGAGATCACATCGTGGATCACGCTCACCGGCCGCATCTCGATGTGCTCCACCGTCATTTTTCCGCTTTCGATCTTCGACAAATCCAGGATGTCGTTGATGATCGAAAGCAGGTGCTGCCCGTTGCGTTTGATCGTCCGGATGTATTCCGTCCGCTGGTCCGAGCTCATGTTCCGGTTCCACTCCCATTCTTCGGCAAGCAGGTCCGCATACCCCAGAATCGCCGTCATCGGTGTCCGGATTTCATGCGACATGTTCGCCAAAAATGCCGACTTCGCTTGGCTCGCCTGGTAGGCCGCGTCCCGGGCCTCGCGCAATTCCTTTTGCGATTGCCTGTCGTGCGTCACATCCCGGAAATACCAGATGCGCCCGAAATTCTGCCCCACCTCACCGACGATCTGCGTCGAATACGTATCAAACACCCGGCCATCCAATAGCGTCAGTTCATCACGGCCGGATTCTCCCGGGCAACTGCTCCAGTGTGAAAGCCTCTCATAAAAGCCCATCGGGTCTTTCAACTTCGAAGCCACGCTGGCAAACAGCAGCGTGTCGTCGTTGGTCGACACCAGCGGCTGCGAAATGCCCCACAGCTTGATGAACTGCCCGTTGTACGCCAGCACCTTGTGCGATTCATCCACCACCAGGATCCCGTCGATCGACGTCTCCTGCTGCGCCTCTAAAAGCGCGTTGGCGCGCTTGAGCGAATTCATCTGCGTCTGCGAATCGCGCTCCAGCTTCCACTTGCGTGTCAGCGCCTTGGCCAGTTGCAGCACTTCCATGTTGTCGAACGGCTTTTTGAGGATCAGCAGCCAATCCGCCTGCTCCAGCTTCTCGCGAAGCTGTTCCCACGAATAATCCGAATACGCCGTGCTGATCACCACCTCCAGGTCCGGATCGATCGCCCACATCTCCTTGATCGCCTCCACCCCGTCCATCCCAGGCGGCATCCTCACGTCCACAAACGCCAACGCATAAGGCATACCCTCAGCCTGCGCCTTCTTCACCAGCTCGATCGCCTCGCGCCCCTGGTAAGCCGATGTCAATTCATACGTCGTCGATCCTCCCGCCGGCGAAGCCTTCCCAAACAGCGCTTCCTCCGCCTGGTCCAGGCCGGAAGTCACCTCCCGCGGGCACAGAATCTTACGAAAATCCTCGTGGATTGCGGGGTTGTCGTCCACAATCAAGATCCGGTTGTTCATGGCAATGCTTTCTCTGGGAACATCAACCAAAATCACGCTTTACCATCCTGGTCACTGCGACCGTCTCCAAGATATGTCAGCCCAGCCGAATTTGCTCCATTACTGTAACCCGCTCACCAACAACAGGACAATCAAACCGCATTGAAAAACAATATTTCACCTTGCCTCCCGCCTCACTCACGATTACCCTCGCAGATGGAATCGGCCTGTCTAACTATTTACCGCCTCTGCCCATGAAACCTCAAACCCGGATTTTCCTCGGGCTACTCTGGCTTATCGCTGTGCTCACCGGCACCGGCGCGCTGATGGTTTATGACCACACCCCCGGTCCCGCCACGCAGCCCCCTGCCCGCTGGCCCGCGCAAACCAGCCTCCCCAAATCATCCGACAAGCCCACCATCATCATGTTTGCCCACCCCCGGTGCCCCTGCACCCGCGCCGCCCTTACCGAACTGGCCGACATCCTCACCCAGTACCCCGGCCAGGCCAACACCTCCGTCTCCTTCATGGTCCCCGAAAACCCAACTTCACAGTGGACCAGCACCGACCTGTGGGACCAGGCCAAGGCCATCGATGCCGTCACCGCCCGTGCCGATCCTGACGGCAGGCAAGCCGCCATCTTTCACGCCTCTACCTCCGGACACGTCCTGGTCTACAGTGCGCAAGGCCATCTCCTCTTCTCCGGCGCCATCACCCCCTCACGTGCGCACACCGGCCCAAGCCCAGGCAAAAGCGCCCTGCTGGCCATCCTCTCCCACGCCACTGTGCCCACAGCCCAGGCACCTGTTTTCGGCTGCTCACTCATCTCCAGAAACAACACCAGCCCCACCCGGGAGGACGCATGCTGTCCGTAAAAGCCCTCTTCTCCACCCCCAAAGCCGCTTCCCCCGTAGCCCACCAGCTTTTTGACCGTCAACTCGACGCCAACTACCGCAAAACCGACAAGACATTCGCCCTTCTCATGACCTTTCAATGGGTCGCATGTGTCGGCGCCGCGCTCTGGATCTCCCCCCGAACCTGGGAAGGCCAAACCAGCAGCCCTCACATCCACCTCTGGGCTGGCATCTTCCTGGGCGGCGCCCTCGCCGGCTTCCCCATCCTCATGACCTTCCTCGCCCCCGGCACCCAGACCACCCGCCAGGCCATCGCCATCGGCCAGATGCTCACCTCCGGCCTCCTCGTGCACCTCACAGGCGGACGCATCGAAACCCACTTCCACTACTTCGGCTCCCTGGCCTTCCTGGCCTTCTACCGCGATTGGCGTGTCCTTGGCACCGCCACCCTCATCGTCGCCGCGGACCACTTCTTCCGCGGCATCTATTGGCCCCAGTCCATCTTCGGCATCGCCAACGCCAGCCACTGGCGCTGGCTGGAGCACGCCGGCTGGGTCATCTTTGAAGACATTTTCCTCCTCATTGCCATCCGCCACTCGCTTGATGAATCCCTCAGCCTCGCCGAGCGCCAGGCCCAGCTCGAAAGCATCAACGAAACCATCGAAACCACCGTTCAGGAACGCACCCTCAAGCTGGAGGAAACCCACCGCCAGCTCCAGGAAATGTCCCGGCAGGCGGGCATGGCCCAGATCGCCACCAACGTCCTGCACAACGTCGGCAATGTCTTAAACAGCGTCAACGTCTCCAGCAATCTCATCTCTGAAAGTACTCGCCGGTCCAAGCTTTCCAGCTTTCCCAAAATCGTCACTCTTCTCAACGAAAACCAGGCCAATCTCTCCGCCTTCCTCACCCAGGACCCCAGGGGCAAACAGCTCACCCCCTACCTCGCCCAGCTCTCCGACCACCTCATCGCCGAACAGGACGCCAACCTCAAGGAGCTGGAATCCCTCCGCAAAAACATCGACCACATCAAGACCATCGTCAACATGCAGCAAAACTACGCCAAAACCCCGCAGATCAAGGAACGCTTGAGCGCCGTGGAGCTCGTCGAAGACAGCATCCGGATGAACGTCGGCATCCTGGCCCGAAACAACGTCCAGGTCATCCGCGACTTTGAACCCACCGGTTCCGTCGATGTCGACAAGCACCAATCCCTCCAGATCCTCGTCAACCTCATCAAGAACGCCGCCCAGGCCTGCCTCGAATCCCCCAACCCCGAAAAACGCGTCACCATCCGCCTCGTCAAGATCAACAACAGCGTCCACATCATCATCACCGACAATGGCATCGGCATCGCCCCTGAAAACATCGACCGCATCTTCAACCAGGGCTTCACCACCAAAAAAGACGGCCACGGCTTTGGCCTCCACAGCGCCGCCAACTCCGCCAAGGAAATGGGAGGCAGCCTCAGCGCTCAAAGCACCGGCGTCGGAACCGGCGCCAGCTTCACGCTCCAACTCCCCCTGGCAAGCACCAACCCAGCCACCCCCCAGGCGCCGGTGGCGGCCAAGTGAATTTCGATCCCATTCTTGAGCCGATCATTTCCAAAATTTTGGAAGGCATGACAAGCGACATGGGGCACAAGGGGGTCTTCACCTTTGCCTGTTCACTGAAAGCAATAAATAAGATAGCCCAGGGTAAGCATGCAATCATGCGCCACCCTGGGTTCCAGGAGCTTCGAGAATCCTGCACCAACCAGGTGAATACCCTTGGCGTGCATCGATTCCCATTTCAATCCCTCATGGACACCCGGCAACCCGGGTGTCCGGGAAACCGGCAAATATTTTAACCCTGAGGTATCACCCGTGGCTCCGGCATCCGCATTAAACCAACCTCACTTCAAGTCGTAAGATCCCGTGGCAGTCGCCCCCTTGTCGTCTTCGATCTCCACCCACACCTTGCTCCCCTCAGCCAGTGGCTTGGGCACTTCCGTATGCGCGTGCCAATCGTTGGGTGCCTTCTTGGCGTCTTCAACCTCGGCCTTGGCCTTCATGGCCCCCTTGCCGTCTTCGCTGCCGATCCAGACCCGGACCGTCTTGGCCGTCGCCTTCTGCTCCGGCGCTGCCGACACGCTCACCGTAATCCCTACATCCTTCCCGGCTTCGACTTTGCCTTCCTCACGCGTGGCGATCGTCAAAAACGACCCGACATTCGCCATCCCCAGTTTCACCACTGCCCCATGCGCATGATCGTGCCCATGGTCGTGATCATGATCGTGGTCATGGTCATGCGCCGTGGCAGACGGCTTGGTCACAGCCGGCGACGTAGGTTTTTTCTCCTCGCATGCCACCATCAGCCCCATGCCCGCCGCCACCAGCACGCTCAAACCCAGCTTTGCATTCATTCCCATCGCGATGCTCCTTGTTGAAAGTTACTCGGCCCCGTTCACATCAGTTACCGCACCCAAACGCTTGGGCGCATCTTTGTTTGAATCGTTCTTCTTCAAGTGCTCTCCCCCCGATTGAACCATCAGATATCCCACCGGAACCACAAACAGGTTCAGCACCGTCGATGATACCAGCCCGCCCAATACAACTACGGCCAGAGGCGCCAGAAGTTCGCTCCCCGGTTCGCCCCCCGAAAGCGCCAGCGGCAGCAGCCCCAGCGCCGCGCACAGCGCCGTCATCAGGATCGGCACCAGCCGTTCCATCGACCCCTGCACCACCGCCTCCATAAGCGGCTTATTTTCCACTTCCATCAACTGCTTGTAATGGTTCACCAGCAGAATGCCGTTGCGCACCGCGATGCCAAACAGGGTGATGAACCCCACCAGGCTCGCGATCGAAAGCACCGCAGGCTGATAGCCCGACCGGAGCCCGACCAGCCCCATTGCATTATGGATCAACCCGGTAAATCCGCCCGGCGTCACGTGCAGCATCGCGTCGGACACAAACACCGCGCACACCCCGCCGATCACCGCCAGCGGCAGGTTCACCATCACCAGCGCCGCCACCTTCAAAGAACCTGTGGAAAGGTGCAAAAGCGCCAGCATCACCCCGATGATCGCGATCCCCGCCACGGTCAGCGTTTTGGCCGCTGATTGCTGCGCCTCAAACTGCCCGCCAAACTCCACCGTATAACCGGCTTTGTGCACGATCGGCTCCACCCGGGCCTTCACCTGCGCCACCAGGTCGCCCAGGTTGTGCCCATCGGCCACGTTGCATGAGATCACCGCTTTTCGCTGCGCGTTTTCCCGCGCGATGATGTTGCTGGTCTTTTCCAGCCCCACATCGGCCACCTCGCTCAGGCGCACCAGTTGCCCCCCGTCTCCTTGCAGAATCAGCCCTTTGATCTGATCCAGTCGATCCCGGTCTTCCTGGTCCAGCCGAACCACCATGGCATACCGCCGCACGCCTTGGTTCACCTGTGCCACCGTCTCTCCATACAGCGCCGCCTGCACCTGTTCCGCAGCACCCGCGGGCGAAAGCCCCGCCGCCGCCAGGTCCGCATGCCGATACGTGATCGGCACCGACGTCACCATCACCTCACGGTTGGCGGTCACATCCCGCGCACCCGGCAACTGCTTCAGTTCCCCTTCGATTTCTTTAGCCAGCCTGCGCAGCACAGACAGATCCTCGCCGTAAACATTGATCGCAATCGCCGCCGGGGTGCCTGAAAGAATATGCGAAAGCCTGTGCTCGATAGGCTGGCCCACCTGCACCGTCAGGCCCGGCACGCTCTGCGCAATGGCCACGATCTTCCTGCGTACCTCCGCCGGCTTGGCCTCCGGCGCAAGCGTCACTTCCAGTTCGCTGCTGGACACCGGCTCGGCATGCTCATCACGCTCCGCCCGCCCAGTCCGCCGCGTCACGCTCGTCACCCCTTCCAGTTCCATCAAACGCTTCTCCACCCCCACCGCCGCCCTGTTGGCCTCTTTCAGCGAAGTGCCAGGCGGCGACGACACAAACACCGTGAAACTCCCCTCCTTGAACTCCGGCAGGAACGATGTTCCAAACGTCCTCCCCACCAGCACCGAAACCACCACCGCCACCACCGCGGCGGCCAGCACCAGCTTGCGCCTTGCCAAACCCCAACGCAGCACCGGCTCATACCCGCGCTTCAGCACCCGCACCAGCAAGCCATCCGCTTCATGCTTCACGCCCGGCTTGTGCTTCACCGGCCGCAGCATCAGCCTGCACATCGCAGGCGTCACCGTCAATGCCACCACCAGCGACGCCATGATCGAAACGATATAGGTCGCCGCCAGCGGCTTAAAGAACCTTCCTTCAAGCCCATCCAGAAACATCAGCGGCAAAAACACCACGCAGATCAACACCGTCGCGTACACCACCGACGAGCGGATCTCATTGCTCGCATCGAAAATGATCTCCACCAGTCCCCGCTGCTTCCCTTCCGGCAAAAGCGCGTTCTCCTCCAGCCGCCGGTGCACGTTCTCCACGTCGATGATCGCATCATCCACCAGCTCGCCGATCGCCACCGCCAGCCCGCCCAGCGTCATCACGTTCAGCGTCATCCCAAGCAGATCCATCGAAAGCAGCGCCACCGCCAGCGACAGCGGAAGCGCCGTCAGCGTGATCACCGTCGTCCGCACATTCAGCAGAAACAGCACCAGGATCACCGCCACGATGATTGTCGCATCCCGCAGCACATGCGCCACGTTCGTCACCGACCGGGAAATGAAATTTGCCTGCCGGAACACCTGCCGGTTGATCTCCATGCCTTTAGGCAGGCTCTTTTCCACCTGATCCAGCGTCTTGTCGATGCTCGCCGTCAGCGCCAGCGTGTTCACGCCGGGCGCCTTCTGCACCGTCAGCACCACCGCGCTGAGCCCCTGGTTGGCCGCCGCCCCGCGCTTGGGCGCGGGCCCCAGCACCACCTCGGCCACTTCGCCGATGGTCACCGGCGTGCCGCCTTTGTGCGTCACCGCGGTCGCCTTGATGTCCGCAATCCCCCGCACCCGGGCCGACTGCCTGATAGGCAGCTCCTGCCGGTCCACATCCGCCAGATACCCCGCGCTGGCGGTGCTGTGAGACTGCTTCGCCGCTTCAAGCACATCCCGAATCGTCAGCCCATACAGCGCCAGCCGATCCTGCTTCACATTGATCTGATACTCCGGCAGCTCCCCGCCGATCGCCGCCACCTGGGACACCCCCGGCACCGCCAGCAGCCTGTTGCGCAGTTCATACTCCGCATACCCGCGAAGCTCCAGATCGCTCACCGACCCATCCGGCGAACGCAGCGCCAGCAGCATGATCTCTCCCGTGATCGACGTGATCGGCGTAATCTCCGCGTGCGCATTCTCCGGCAGCGCCTCCCGCACTGTCCCCATCCGCTCAGACACCAGTTGCCTCGCCCGGTAAATGTCTGTCCCCCAGTCAAACTCCACCCATACCAGTGAGAGTGAAGTGGCGCTCGCGCTGCGCAGCCTGCGCACACCCGGCAGTCCGTTCACTGCGGATTCGATTGGGAACGTCACATACTGCTCCACCTCATCGGCGGCCAGGCCCCCGGCTTCCGTCAGCACCACCACCGTGGGCGCATTAAGCTCCGGAAACACGTCCACCGGCATCTTCGGCAGCCGCACCAGCGTATAAACCACCAGCCCCGCCGCGATCAGCAGCACCAGGGCCCAATACTTCAACGACAGTCTGATGAGTTCTTTAAGCATTAGAGTCTCGGAAGGGTCTAAGGTCTGGGGTCTAGGGTCTGGTTAAAAACAGGTCTTCCATTCATTTCAGGTCTACTGCTCGACTTTCCATTGCTCTGCTTTCATCCCTAATGCCCCCCCTCATGAAACGTCCCGTCGGCATGGAAGTGCCCACCCTTGGTGATCGATCCGGACGTCGCCACCATCAACTGGTACACCCCGTCCTCCACCACTTCATCCCCCTCCCGCACGCCGCTTTTGACAACCACCCATCGCCCGTCATCCATCCCCAGGTCCGCATCCATCCGGATCGCCTTATTGGGGTCGTTTGGGTCACGCCGGAAGATCAGCGCCTGCGTTCCATCGCGCACCACGCACGCCATGGGAATGGCCAGTTCAGCCGAACCCTTGCCTTCCACCACCACTTCCAGGTATCCCGATACCCCCGGCCGCACCCACCCCTCCAGCTTCTTGGGCGTCATCACCAGTTCGATCATCCGCCGGTCCGCATCGGCCATCGGCGCCACATTCATCACGCCCGTCACCGGCGCACCGGCGCTCAGGCTCGCCCCTTTGCCCGGCACCGCCGCGGCCTCCATGCCGTCACGTATCCGGCCCATGTCGCTCTGCATGGCATGCGCCACAAACCGCACCAGTTCCGGCTGAACCTGCGACAACACCAGCGCATTGGCCTCCACCCATGTGCCCGTCACCACATCGATGCGCTCCACCACGCCCGCCGACT
This sequence comes from uncultured Phycisphaeraceae bacterium, assembly GCA_964542875.1. Lineage (GTDB taxonomy): Bacteria > Planctomycetota > Phycisphaerae > Phycisphaerales > Phycisphaeraceae > CAZGOM01. The sequence continues at coordinate 14,427 of CAZIWA010000043.1, read as the reverse complement.
GCGCTTTCACTTCGATAATGCTGATCGTCTGCCAACCCGGCTTGCCTTCCTGCACTTTGGCAAGTTCCACGGGCTCGCGCCCCGTCAGCGACGCCGCGGACGCCAGCAGCACCTGCATGCGTGCTTTTGCGGCCTCCTGGCGTGCCACCGCTTCCACCTTCTTGCCTTCCAGCTCCACTTCCCCTTCCAGGGTCTCCGTCACCTGCGCCCGGGCGCTGGCCAGCGATGCCCGGACCTGCATCACATCGTCCGCGCGCACGCCGCCCGCGGCCTGCACCTTCTGCATCTGTTCCAGGCGCTGCGTCCACATTTCCACGGCTTTCTGCACTTCGGCATGGTGCGTCTCATGCGCCTGCATCAGCGGCGCAAGGTTCGCCACCGCCGCATCCGCCACGCGCAGGCCTGCCTGCGCCTCCACCAGTTCTTCTTGAATCTCCCGCCATCTGGGGGAATCGATCTTGTAAAGCACCGTCCCCGGCTCCACCCGCTGGTACTGTTCCACCAGCAGTTCCACTTTCCCCGCCGCGGGCGTTCGCACTTCGCGCCGCGCCGTCGGAAGCAGCTCAAACCTTCCCGGCACGCGCAGTGTCCGCGCCACCGCCCGGGTCTCCACTTTCGCAAAAGTCACACCCAGGTTCTGCCGCACCGCGGACCCGATATCCACCCGATTGGTCGCCGTCGCCGGGGCATGCTCTTCAGACCCCGCAGCCTTCTTAGGCTCTTCTTTGCACCCCGCCGCCAGCAAGCAAGCCAACACGCACCCAACCGCAAAAATGCTCTTTCTAACCACCTCTCCCCTTGGGAAAGGACTGTGGCGAGGATCGCTCTGGGCCAAAACAACACTTGCCTTATCTCCGCACATCTTCGACTTTTCATTCATCCGCATCATTTTCCAGCTCCTTCTTCGTTCGTCTTTACTTCCACCGGCCCCATCAGTTCACACAGCACGATCGCGCCTTCGGATTCCGCTTCCCGTGCGTCCACCAGCCTCACTTTGGCCTCATGCTGGGTCTTGATCGCCTCCAGGATCAAAAGCGGGTCCACCCTCCCCAGCCCTGCCACTTCCCTCACCTGCGCCTCCTGCTCATCAGCCAGCGGCACCACCTTTTCCTCCACGGACCGGCGCATCGCCCGCCCCGCTTCATAGCGCGTCTGTGCCATGGCCATTCGCGCCCCCAGCTTTTCATAGGTCGCCGTGAATTCCCCCTTGGCCACCTCCCGCTTGGCAAATGCTTGCGCCACCCCCTGCTTGTTTTGATTCCAAAGCGGCAGCGGCAGCGCCGCACTCAAAAGCAGCCGTGAAGCCCCATCTTCGTTCTTGTACCCCGGCCCGATCGTCAGATCCGGGTACTGTTTCCTCACCTCCAGCCGAAACGCCTTTTCGGCCACGTCATACTCCGCCTTCACTGCGGCCAGTTCCGGGTTCTGCAGTTCCATTGCCCCGCGCATCCCCGGGCCGCTTTCCTGAGCCACATCAAACACCACGGTCGGCACCAGCTTCACCGGCGCTTCCGGCGCCAGCCCCATGAGCTGCTTAAGCCCCACTTCCATCTCCCGAACCTTCGCCTCCTGGGTGATCAATTGCGCTTTTGTGGACTCCAGCTCCACAAAAAACAGCCGCGTCTCGATGCGTGCCATCGACCCGGCTTCTTCCTGCCGCTTGGCCAGGGCCGCCACGTCCTCCAGCCTTGCCGCCAGGCCTGCAAGCAGCACGGCGCGCTCCTTCTGCGCCGACCATGCCACCCACTGCTCCCGCACCGCAGCGCGTGTCGCCCACTCCTGTGCCGCCACACGCACCAGTGCAGCCACAAGCTCCTTATTGGCCTTGGCCTTCTCCACATCCAGCCGGCCGGAAATCGGAATCGTGATATCGATCGACGCCCCCACGATCCACGGGTTGTCCACGCTCTTAAGAATCCGCTCCAGCCCCACGCCCAGCGTCGGGTCATCCCACAGGCCCGCGGTCTCTGCCGTCGCCCGGGCCACCCCGGCGCGCAGCCGACCCAGCCGCAGTTCCGCGTTAAACACCAGCGCCACCGGCTCCGCCTCGGCCAGCGTCAGGCCGTCATCGGGGTTGAACACGCCCGCCCCGGTCCCTTCCCGCTGGGCCAGCTCTTTGGCAAACGCCCGTGCCGAGTCATCCGAGGGCAGCCGGCTCAGCCACGCTTCCCGGGCTGCCCCGACATCCACCGGCCTGGCCTCGTAACTGGCGCAGCCGATCCCCGCCAGCATCATGCTGACCACCGCCGCCGATAAACACACACGCATCGCAGGTATCAAGGCGAATCTCCTTGACCAGGAAAAACTCAATCAAACACAATGGGCCCCGAAAGTAAGACGTCCACCCCGCCACATCCGCCAGTCGCGATCGGCCGAAAATAGCCGGTCACAACGCAGCCAGGGGCCGGTTGGAGCCAGTCGAAAATGCTTTAAATCAACAGATAAGTGGTTCGAATCAAGACAAGATCCCCCGGTAAATCATCCGCCTGCGCCGCTTGGGACGCGTTCTGGGGCGTCTCCACGCCCGCCTGCCGCAAGTCCAGCAGGGCCACCAGCACCGGCATCAGCCTGGGCATTTCAAACGTGCCCGGCACCGATTGCTCCGACGACTGCTGAACCTGGCACTGGCCGGGGGCTTCGCAAGGAGATTGCCCCTCGTGCGCATGAGTCAAAAAAGTCTCGACATGCGTCTCCGTGCACGCACTCTTGACCACCGCCTTGCACCCATGCTGATACACCATTGCGCCGCTTGGGCACGCCGCAGCACCCACCCCGTAAACCAGGGCGATCAGCAGCGTCAGCACTGAAGCGACAAACTTAGGCATGCCTAAATCCTATCCGCTCCACCTCTGGCATGTCAAGATCACCAGTCTCACCTGCGACAAAACCGCATGCACCCGATACATTCCAAATCACTGTTTTCCAAGCTCTTCAATTTATAAATCCTAAAATCACCCCGCCCCCGTCACACCACCATCCCCGTCCCCACCGTCGATCCCGCATCGCGCCCCGAAGGCAATTCCAGTTCCACTTCGCGCTCCAGGATCAGCCCCTGCGCAAAGCTCAGTTTCACTTTCAGCAGGCCTGTTGCGTGCTCCGGGCTGCTCGCCCACACCACCGCCTGCCCCGCCTTGTGTTGAATCATCAGTGCGCACGGCATGCTCACCTTTACGGACCCGGCGAAACCCGGCACCCGGATCGTACACGGCTCAAAACACACCGCCATGAACAGCGACCTGCGCGCCATGAACACCGCATGCGCCTGCCGGTCCTTGCGCAATATCACCGCGCTGGGCGTCACCATAAACCGATCCAGATCATCCGCGGTCGATCCCGGCATCACCACATACGCATACCCCGCATCCGTCGGGTGCACCCCATGGTCGATCCACGCATCAAACATGACTTCCGTCTCGGTCTGCCCGGCGCGCTGCCCGTTGCACACGCCCCAATCGCCGGACCTTGGCCCCGGCGCCACGCCCACGCGCGCCTTTTCCAGAAACAGGTATCCCATATGGTCATGCCACAGCCAGCTTGGCCCCGTCAGCGTGTGCGCCCGGTGCGCCAGGATCTGTTTTCCGTTCCCCCCGGCGATCGCATCACCCACCATCCGGCACTGGTCGATGCTCGTCGCCACCGTCCGGCCTGATTTGTCGGAGATCCCCGATCCCAGGCAGAAAATCATGTCATCCAGCAAAAACCATGTCTTGGCCGCGCTCAAGCCGTCGCGCCACAGCCGCATCCCCGCGCATGAATTGCGCCCGTCGGTCGCTCCTCCGGCAAATGCGGATTCACCCTTGCGCGCCACCCGCGCCGGGTCCAGCGGCTCATCGCTCTGCACCGCCGTCGTCCCGGGAATCCGCCGCCAGTTCCACGCCGGAAACACCCGGTCATACTCGCGCCCGTGACACATCACAAACAACGCTCCGTCCGCCATGTGATGGTTGGAAATGCCCTCCAGATTCCGCGGCACCTCCGTATTCCTCAGCCTTGTCGAGTGCATCCGCACCGACGCGAAAAACTCCTGCCGGTGATGCACCACGTAGTCCGACCGCCAGTACACCCGGCTCCCTGAAAGCGGGCTCACCGAGTGCCCCACCGGTTCCAGCAGCCGGTCACGCATGGCGCGCAGTTCCTCATCGTCCATCAGTCGGGGAATGCGCAGCAGGTTGTCGCAGGCATCCACCAGCAGCCTTGCCGACCGGCCCGGCCGGCTGATCTCCCGCCCCAGCACTCCGGGGTCATACGTCTGCCCCCGCACGATCCATTGTTGATGTTCCAGCAGGTACAGCCGCAGATTGTCCACCAGCGCTTCGTCGATTGACCATCGGGTGTCGGACAACTGCCATACCAGCCGCGAGACATCCACCGCAAAGTGATACCCCGATCCGCCCGAATACAACGCCGGCCCAGCCTGGTGAAAGCTCCAGTCCCGCTGCAGCCCCTCGGAAAACCCTTCCTGCACCCCCATCACGCTCTCCACCATCGCCACGCCCATGCGCACCCGGTCCGGATCGCCGATCAGCACGCCATGCACCACCAGCGTCTCGCCGGACCACACCGCCGCCTGCGCCATCTCTTTCATCGGCGCGCCCCAGGGCGCATCCTTCCCCGCCGTTCCAAACGTCTGCGCCGCCTGCGCCATCAGCGCCGCGGGAATAAACGCCCGCGCCAGCACCAGCACCCGTGTCAGCCACCTGGGCGCTCCGATCTGTTGCCACCACCAGTTTCCCGCTCCGCGAGGCGCCGCCAGCCAGAATTCCATCGCCCGCACCAGCGTCTTGCCCACCCGGTCGGATTCCCGATGCCGGCTCCTGGGGTGCGCCAGCCCCTCCGCCAGCAGCAGCATCCACAGCACATGCGTCTGCGGCGCCACCACCCACGCCTTGGTCTCCTCCTCCGGCGTCCCCGTGTAAATCACCCCCGGCCAGGACCCGTCAGGCTTCAAAATCGCACAAAGCTCATCAATCCTGTCATCGTCAGGCGGGCCGTTCACGTAATACGTGTGCTGTTCCTTCACCCCGATCGGCTCATACCACCCCGAATCGATGATTGTGTCCTGCTTATAGCGCGAAAAGCCGGCCCTCAGCCGCTCCATCACAAGCGCTAGTTCCTGCGTCACGGACAGTGGTGAGTCGGCCATAAATAATTTCCGACCGGGTTTCAGGACGACATCGCACGTAAAGCATAACCACCAGACAAGACCTAACGCCAGACAAACTCATTTCCCCCTTCAACCTTCACATTCTTCCACCCTCCAATCCGCTGCTCTACCGCCCCCCAGCCCCTCCCAAAAGCTCCCTTAACCTCTGCAAACCCCGTGCAATCGTCGGCCCAATGCTGTTTTCCGGCACCCCCGTGAGCTTATGAATCTCCTTGTACGGTTTTTGATGCAGATAAAACAACCTCAATAGCACCCGTTGTCGTTCCGGCAGTTGCCCCATCGCCTCGTTAAGCGCTTCCCCCGTTACCGCTTCTTCCGAGGGTTCCTCCTCCCGTTGCGCTGTTTCCACATCCCCCGCCGCCTCGCCCCGCACCCCCTTCTTGCGGATCACGTCCACCGCCCGGTGCTTGGTCATCACCACCAGCGTCGCCGCCAGGGTTCCCTTCCCCGCGCACTGTTTCACCACCCGTAAATCGTTCTCCAGCAGATTCCCCCACACCGCCGCCGCCACATCCTCATGGTCTTGCGCAGTCGCCTGGGCCCCATATGCCTTAAACGTCCTGCGCGACACCGCCAGCAGCATGCCTGAATGCGTCTCCACCAGTTCCCGCCACGCCGCAGGCTCCTGGGCCAGCAGCCTTTTCAGCAGCGCATCCGAACTGTCCGCCGATTCATTACTCACACGTAGAACGTTACCATTTCCGCCAGCAATAAACCCACCCTCAAATGCTTTTTTCCGGCTTCGAAAGTAATCCCAACACCCATAAATACTCTTCAAATCATCTGCTTGCCCAATCTCTTCACTTCACAACTCGCAATACCCCTCACGGCCACTCCAGCAAACCAAACAGCCTCGGATGATGGAAGTTGGACTGTTCGCCCTCCCACACGCTGAACCAGTTCTGCAAATGCGCCGGGTTCCCCGACTGCTGCCCCCTGAAGTTGCGGCAGAAGTTCACCGGGATCTTCGTCCCCTTCGCCGGCAACGGGCTGATGCTCGCATACGGAATGAAAATCTCGCATACCCAACGCCCCGCCTGCTTGTTGAGCGTCGTCTTCACCTTCACGCCTGATGCCCACGCCCGGCCCCGCCCGTTGATCCCGTCATCCGCATTGGGGCAATAGGCCGAGTACACGTTCCCCCTGGCATTCACGATCAACTGGTAATAGTCCGCCCGGTTCCCGTCTGAATCGATGAACACCTCCACCGAATCGTCGTTGGCCAGCTCACCCCCCTTAAACACCAGCGCATCCAGGTTCGGGTCCATGCACACAAACGAGATATACAGGTAGTCCTTCCCCTCTTCGGAATTTTTCCCCACATAGCAGTACGTCGCCGGCTCGCTCTCAGGCGGGTTCCCCGGCCCATGCACCTTAAACCGCCCCGTCTTGAAGCTCATCGCAATCTCAGACTCCGTCACCTCCCCGTCCACCGTAAAGCCAGGTTTCGCGCTCGCCACCGACAGCGTTCCCATCGTCTCCGGCACCCGCGCAACGGGAATTTTCGTTCCCCGGTAGTCTTCCAGTTTCACCGGCGTGGGCTGAAGCTGCGACAGGATCTGCGCCCGCTGCGCCGCGGCATCGATCGTCGGCCCCGGCTTGGCCGCCCGAGCCATTTCCTGCGCGTAGCGCGTCGACGCCACCGCCACGATGTCCCGCGTATCCAGCCGCGCATTGGCGCTTGCCAGCTCCACCGCTTCCCCTGCCGGCAGGCCGTCTTCCATCACCCGCCTGGCGGCGCTGGCCGTCTTGCCCAGCCGCTTGTTCTCCGGCGTCACGTTCGTGTTGTCCCGGTCCACCGAAAGTTCCGTCCGCATCGCCACCAGCGGGCCCGCGTCTTCCATCACCCGGCTCGGCACGCCCGCCGCCGTCACCGCGGTCTGGCTCTCTCGCACCACCGGCTTGGCCTCCATCTCCTTGATCTGCTCCGGCTCCGCCTGAGCCATTTCAGCGGATACCACTTCCTCCTGCGCCTCAAATGTCTTGCGCTCCACCTTGTCCAGCGCGCTTGTGAGCGCCTCAGCGCTCCGGTCCGCCAGCATCACGATCTCTCGCCTGGGCACCACCGGCTCAAACGTCCGCACCACAGGCGGAAACAACAGCATCGTCAGCAAAACCACCGCCAGCACCGTCGTCCCCACCATCCCCGCTCGGCGCAGCCGCACCTTGTCACGCCAGTTCGGCAGGCCATGCAGGTACCCCACCGGCACCTCCGGCCCGGCCATCAAATTCCTGCACAAGTCCCCCACCTTCACCGTGCCTTTAAAGTCCCGTCCTTCCGCCACCGCATCGTAAAAGTAAAACGTGTGGCACCCCATCACCAGGCAATCCCCCGGCCGCACCTGCTCGCGCCCCGCAAAAGACCCATTCAGATACACTCGCGCCCCCGAATACACCTCCAGATACCAGTAATCCACGCACTCGCGCCCATGCGCCCCATGCTCCGTCACGCGCTTCAGGCAAAACGCCTTCCTCGGGCTAAGCGGGTCCACCACCACCAGGTCACACCCCACGCCGGACCCCACCGTGATCCGATCCGCCTCCGACAGCACATGGCACGCCTCCACGCCCGCCACGTACCCCACCAGCCACACCCGCTGGGTTTCGTGCCGATGATCGCTCGCCGGATTTGCCTGGGCCTCAAGGGTCGTCATTTGCCTTCGCTCCCCGCTGCCGGTGCTGCCGCCCCGCCGCCCGCAGGAGCAAGCGTGAGAAGCGCGAATTTCGGGAACCCCGCACCCCGAAGCGTGTCCATCACCGCGATCACTTCCTGGTACGGCACGCCTTTGTCGATCCTCACATCCACGCGAGGCGAATTTGCCGGGTCGCCCGACGCCTTCAGCGCCGCCGCCAAATCATCCAGCGTCCCCACCGGTTTGCCGTTGAGCTTCAGTTCCGGCTTCCCGTCCGCATGCCGGTAGGTCAGCACCATCAATTGCCGCAGATCCGCCTTCACCCCTGAGCTTGATGACGGCAGATCCAGCTCGATCTGGTTCGGCTGCGACATGCTTGAGGTCAGCATGAAAAACAGGATCAACTGAAACACCACGTCAATCATCGGCGTCATGTCGATCGCCCGGTTATCCACCAGTTCATGCCGTTTAAGCACCCGTTTCATCAAACACCCCCTGCCGTCTGGCCTGTTGCGCGCTTGGAGGGCGCCAGCGGCGTAAGCACGGGAATGTCATCGTCGCCGGCGCCGCCGCCGGCCATCACCGGTTCAGCCGCTGCTGGCACGGGCTCCGGCGCTTTCGCCGCAGGCGCACTCGCCCGCGTCACCGTTGCCGCCAGGCCGCCGCTGTTGCCGGATTCAACCGCAGGCTTGCCGGCCTTCTCACGCGCTTCATTGCGCTCATCCACCCACTCCTGCACTTCCATCAGGCAAAGATCCAGATGATGCAGAATGTTGTTGCTTTCTTTACGGATGTGTTCCTGTGCGATCGACGCCGGAATCGCCACCATCAGCCCCGCGAAGGTCGTGATAAGCGCCGTGTAAATACCGCCAGCCAGCATCTTCGGGTCCGCCGCGCCCGCCGCCTCGATCTGCATGAAGCACTGGATCATCCCCTGCACCGTGCCGATCAGCCCCAGCAGCGGCGCAACCTGGATCATCGTCGCCAGCCACCCGCGCGAGCGCTCCATCGGCCCCATCTCGCTGAGCACTTCCTTCTCCGTGATCTCTTCCACATTGCTGTGCCCCGCCTTGATGCCAAGCAGGCACTCCTGCATAACCCGCCCGATCATCCCCCTGGTCTTGGCGGCCAGCACCACCGCCTTGTCCAGGTTCTCTTCCTTGAGCGCGTTCTTAAGCTCAAAATGGAAGCGATCCCAGTCGATCTTGTTTTCACGCAGGTACAGCGCCCGCTCAATCACCAGCACGATCGCCGCGATCGCGCACACCAGAAGCGGCCACATGAAAAAGCCGCCCTTGTAAAACATATCCACCGCAAACTTCAGGTAATCCATCTTCAGCTTCCTTTTTCAATCGCATTGAGTCTTTGTTGCGCGCGTTCGCGCCACGCCTTCGCCGGGCCTTGCGTCCCCGCGCTCTTGATCACTTCACGAAACTTTTCCAGTGCGCCTTCCTTGTCGCCCAGCGCCGCCAGACACTCCCCCGCGCCGCACGCCGCGGCATCCGGCCAGTGATTCACCGGATACGCCGCCATCACCGTCTCGTACGCCGCCAATGCCGGGCCATATTCCTGTTTGGCCCGCAACGCCTCGCCTTGGGCAAAGTAAATCACCGCAGGCGCAAGGCTCGCGCCCGACGCCTTGGGGTCCAGCCCTTTTTCGTTCTTCACAAAGTCGGCCAGCAGCGCCTCGGCCAGCACGCCCGCTTCCTTCGACTGGTTCAGCGCAAGCCTGGCTTCCAGGATGATCGCTCCCACCGCATACCGCCTGGCATCTGTCGCCGCGGTCTTGTCCATCTGTTCTTTAAGCTTTTCCAGCACGGCGTTGTCCAGTTTTCCCGCCGCTGCGATCTTCCTCAGCGCGCTTGCTGCCGCCTCAAACCCCTTGGCGTCCTGCGCCTGTGCCATCTGCGCCAGCCACCGGCCCGCGCCCATGTCGCCCACGCCCGCCGAAAGCCTCAGCCCGGCCACCTTGGCCTCCACCGCTTGCTTGTACTCATCCCCCAGTTTGTCTTTCTTCTCCAGCGCCAGCGCGTACCACTTTTCCGCGCTCGCCGGGTCTGCGGCCTTTTCGTACGCCAGCCCGGCCTCAAACGCGTATCCCGGCATCTCTTTGTAGGCCTCCGCCAGTTCGCCAAACGCAGCCCCGGCCTCGGTGAATTTGCCCGATGCAAACAAGGACCGCGCCGCCGCCTCCCGGCTCTCGCGCGATAGTTTGCCAACCCCGCCCGCCGCCTTGGCCGCCAGGGTCGTCTGTTCGATCACGCCCGGATAGTCCTTCGCCAGAAACAGCACGCGCGCCAACCGGTCGCGCACGTCCAGTTCGTTTTCCGTCCCCTCCGCCAGCGCCTTCTTCCAGGTCGCCGCCGCATTCGCGTAGTCTTTCTGTGCCGCGTAAGCCTGTCCCAGCAGCGCCGCTGCCTGCTGCCCCAGCTTCTTTTCCGGTGCCCGTGCCGCCAGCGCCGCAAAAGCCTTCGCCGCGCCAGCCTGATCCCCCAACCGCCCCGCCGCCACGCCCCGGTTAAACAGCGCTTCGTCAAAGACCTCTTTGCCCAGCTTCTCCGGCGCGCCCGCGGTCGCGATCACCGCATCCAGTCCCGTAGCCGCCCCCGCAAAGTCTCCTTTGCCAAGCGCATCAGACGCCAGCGCCACCCGCGCCTTAAGCGCATCCGCAGTATCCGGCTGCTTTGCGATGTAAGCCTGCAGCACCTTGGCGGCCTCATCGGCCTTGCCCGTCTTTTTGTAAGCATTGGCATAAACCGTCGCCGCCACGCCGTACATGTCCGACGCCTCAAACACCGCAAAGTCCGTCCCGTAGGTTGCCAGCACCGGCGCAGGGTCGCCGCCTTCCCACAGTTTCACCAGCCGCAGGTAAAGCAGCTTCGGCAGTTGTTCTTTGGGTGTGCTTGCCCGCGCCTGGGTCACCGCATCGATCACCTTCTGTCGGTCGTTTCCCATCGTCGCCACCCGCACGCCCAGCAAACCCGCCTGCCCCGTCAGCTTCGCCCGTTGGTCTTCCGGCGCGCCTGCAATGGCCTTCTGCGCACTCGCCAGCGCCTTGCCGGCATCATCGCCCCGGCCCGCTTCGATCAGGCATTCCACCAGCGCCAGATGGGCCGTCACCGGCGCCGCCGGGTCTTTCATCCCCGAGATCGCCGTTTCCAGCGGCCCCACTGCTTCCTTAAGCTGCCCTTGCTTAAGCATCGCCTGCGCTTTGGTGTACGCCGCCTTGGCAGCCAGCGCATGCCCTGACGGCACCTTAGCCGCCTCAGCCTGCGCCTCGGCGAATTTCCCCAGCACCAGCAAAGCCTCAGCCCGCACCATCGCCACCGTCTCAGCCGGAACTCCCGTCACGCCGCTTGCGCTGTGCGCCACCATCTCCGCATTCATTCCCAGCCGCACATACAGGTCAAACACCTTCGCCGCCATCTGCTTGGGGTCCGCCCCTGCGGCGGCCGCCTGCGCGTACGCATCCAGCGCCGCTTTATCGGGCGACTTGGCATACAGGCTCTCCGCACGCATCAGCATCAGGTTCTTTTTGTCCCCCGCGCTCAGCTTGGCCGTATCCAGCTTCGCGTACCCCTCCAGCACCGCATCGCCCGCGCCCTTGGCATAATCCAGGTAAATCACCGCCACACGCGCCTGTTGGGCCTCCGCCGCCCCTGAATACTTGGTCAACAGCTCGTCATACGCCGCCCGGGCCTCCGCGGTCTTCTCTCCCTTTTCATAGGCCATGCCCTTGGCCAGCAGATATTTCGCCCGCATGGCCTCGGTCAGCTCCGCCTTCTCCCGCTCCTGAATTTTCGTCACCGCCGCCTGCCATTGACCGGCGTTGTACAGCCCCGCCACCACGTTGTACTGCGCCTCTTCAGGCTCGGCGGCCCGCGCCACGCCGCCTGCCGCCAGCGCACCCATCACCACCGCCACGCCAATAAGCCTGTTCGTCTTCATTTGCCCTCATCCCCCAAATCGATCCGAGGCTGCTTCTCACGCATCACCGCCACCTGGCCCGCACGCACATGCACCTCTTCACTCTTGTTGCTCACCCGCACCACGCCCTCCGTCACCCGGACCGTCACCACCGTGATCTCCCGGTTCTCTCCCGCCTTCTTATCGTCCCCCTCATACACCACCACTGGTTCCTTCCCGCACGTCACGCTGAACTTCGTCCCCACCACCGTCACCGGCCCCAGCGGCGTTGAAACCTCAAACTTCCGCCCCCACGTCTGCTTCGCCACCGACGCCTCCACGCGTCCCTGAGTCAGCACCACCGTCTTGCTCCCCAGGTTGGATTCCTCGATCGCCAGCCGTGTCCCCTGCTGAATCTTGATCCCGCTCCCGTCCTCAAAACTCGCCCGCGCTTCTTCCTGCGCCGTTAATTCCGTTCCCCCCGGCAGGCTCTCCCCGCTGGCCACCTTCACGCCTGAATCCATCACCAGCGTCCCTCCGCTGGCCACCGAGCTTGTCGTGCCCTTGCCCATGCCCAAGGCCCACCACAGCCCAATGCCCATCACCACCACCGCCGCCGCGGCCACCCGCACCCACGGGCCGATTCTCCCCTTTGGCCGGTCATGGATCGCCACAAACCGTTCCATCGCCCCGGCGCTCACTTCCGGCACGCCTTCCAGCACCACCTCATACATCTCCAGGCACACCGGACACATCGCGACATGTTCCGGCAGTTCCACTTCTTCCCCAGCCCGCCTTCTCCGGGCCAACGCCCCGATCTCCCCCATCGACAAATGCCCCCCATCACCCGCCCCCCCTTCGGGGAACCGGCCAAGCGCATCCTCCAGCATGTCCTTCGAATCTTTCAAAACAATCACTCCTACCCCTATCTGCGCACACCCTTAACTTTTCGTACATAAAAAAGAAAAAAACTTTTTCCCCCCTCTTTCTTCCTGATTTTCTGAACCTCCGCCCCCCATCCACTTGACGCCCTCCGCCCCTTATCGTGAAATACCCGACGCAACATGGAGCACCACACTTGAGCCAGACCAAAACCACCCCCGCAAACGTTCCTTCCAACAAATACAAACGCATCCTTTTGAAAGTCTCCGGCGAGGCACTCACCAAGCCCGGCCAGCTCGGCATCGACACCGAAGAACTCGGCGTCATCGCCGCTGAAATCGCCGCGGCACACAAGCTCGGCGTCCAGCTCGCCGTCGTCGTCGGCGGCGGAAACATCATCCGCGGCGCAAAACTCGCCGAAGTCGGAAACATCAACCAGGCCACCGCCGACTACATGGGCATGCTCGGCACCGCCATCAACGGCCTCGCCCTCAAGGAGACCCTTGAAAAAATGGGCGTCCCCGCCCGCGTCCTCTCCGCCTTGAACCTCACCTCCGTCGCCGAAAATTTCGTCCGTGGCCGCGCCATCCGGCACCTCGAAAAAGGCCGTGTCGTCATCTTCGTCGCCGGCACCGGCAACCCCTTCTTCACCACCGACACCGCCGCCGCCCTGCGCGCCTCCGAAATCGGCGCTCAAATCCTCCTCAAGGCCACCAAGGTCGACGGCATCTACGACAAAGACCCCAAAAAGTACCCCGACGCCGTCCGTTACAAGTCCCTCACCTTCCGTGACGCCATCCAGCGCCAGCTCAAGGTCATGGACATGGCCGCCTTCTCCATCTGCATGGACCGCAACATCCCCATCATCGTCTTCGACATGAACGTCCCCGGCCACATCGCCGCCGTCGCCAACGGCGAAGACCACGGCACCCTCGTCCATGCCTGATGGCTGGCCATCCCCACCTCACCCCCGTATCCTTTATCTGACCAGTCCCTAGACCCCAGACCCTAGACCCTCCCGTAAGGAGCCCCCATGGACCTCGACGAAATCCAACTCACTTGTGAAGAAGCCATGGAAAAGGCCCTTGAGTACTTCAAGAACGAAATCCGCGGCCTTCGCACCGGCCGCGCCAGCACCGGCCTCGTTGAATTCATCAAGGTTGATTATTACGGCTCCATGACCGACCTTCGCTCCATGGCCCTCATCACCACTCCCGAGGCCACCCAGATCCTCATCCGCCCCTTCGACGCAACCTCCGTCCAGGCCATCACCAAGGCCATTCAAAGCGCCGGCCTGGGCTTAAACCCCATGTCCGAAGGCAAGCAGGTCCGGGTCAACATCCCTTCCCTCTCGGGCGAACGTCGCACCCAGCTCGTCGGCACCCTCAAGCAAATGGCCGAGGCCACCCGCGTCAGCATCCGCAACGCCCGCCGTGACGCCAACAAGCACCTCGACGCCGCTGAAAAAGACAAATCCCTCTCCATCAGCGAAGACGACGCCAAGAAAGCCAAGGAAGCCATCCAGGACCTCGTCAAAAAGTACGAAGGCACCGTCGACACCCTTGTCGAAACCAAGACCAAAGAAATCCTCACCGTCTAATGGCGTTGCGGAACCTCTGCAGCCAGCCATCCAAGCCTCCACGCCTTCCAAAAACAACCCGATCTCTCCCTCAAAAAACCAGGCAATCCCCCTGGTTTTTTCATTTCCACCGCACCTCAAACCTAACCCTCTTCTATTTAACCACTTAACTCCCCAACCCTTAGTTTCTCGCCCCATCAATTCATAATTCGTAATTCATAACTCATAATTACCTCTCCAACCCTCCCATAATCCCACACAAC
>CAZIWA010000042.1:10792-40997 GCA_964542875.1 uncultured Phycisphaeraceae bacterium | reverse complement strand
TGATCGTCACCCCCCGCTTCATCTGCTCGATCTCCCGCCGCCCGATAAACCCCCGGTTCTCCTCCGTCAGGTGTATGTGCAGGGTGATCACATCGCTCTCGCGCAAAAGCCTTTCCAGGCTCACCCGTTCCACTCCGGCCAGTTCCACATCCCGCACATCGCACCCCAGCACCCGCATGCGAAACGCCTGCCCGTACGGCGCCATCATCTTCCCCAGCCGGCCCATCCCGATGATCCCCAGCGTCTTGCCCGACAGCATCTGTCCCCGGTAATGGTCCCGCGCCCAGTAGCCGGAGTTGGCCGCATTCGCCGCCGCGGGAATCTTCCGCACGCACGCAAGCAGCAAACCCCACGCCAACTCCGCCGTCGCCGTCACCTTGTCCAGAAGCTCAAACTCCGTCTTGATGCTGATGCACGTGATTCCCCGCTCTTTCAGCACATCCATATCCAGATGGTCCAGCCCGGTCGACGCCGTCGCCACCACCTTCAGCCGTTTCGCAGCCTCGATCATCCCCCGCTCCAGCCGCACGTGCAGCGATGCCAGATACCCATCAAACTCAGGCAGTCGCTGCGCCAGCACCTGTGCGCTGGGCTTCATCACCGTCACATCCGCCACCTCCGGCAGCCTGCCCAAAAAACCCTCGCCCATCACCGGGTCCCACATGCAAAGCACTTTCGGTCGCGCCATCGCTTCTATTCCTTGGATCAATCCCTCTGCCGCCCATGCCTTCGTCCGCGTAAGCATGTCTCATTTCTTATATCTTGTCTTCCGCTAAAGATAAATCACATCAATCCCCACCTCATCTCGCCGCACTCACCATGACCAACCCCGTCGCCACGCTTCAAAACCAGCACCTCACCGCCCGCATCTCCCACGCCACCGGCCTCCTGGTCTGGCTCTCCCACGCCGGCGACAACGGCAATCTCCTCGCAGGCGCCGTCGCCGATTACCACCACCTCCCCCCCGGCGTCACTTATGTCAAAAGCCCTTCCGTCCCAGGCCTCGTCTCCATCGCCACTCACCCCCACTCCATCACCACTCAGCTTGAAGACGAGAACCTCAGCCTCACTCTCACCTATACCCTCAAGCCGGACTCTCCGCTCCTTGAGATCCAGACCACGCTCCAATCCAAACAATCCATAGGCGGCATCCGCTTCGCCGCCTTCCCCGGCCTCCATCTGGCGCCAGGCTTCAACAATACTTTTGAAGACCCGCGCGACCTCTACTTCGACGGCGCGGAGCTGGGCAACCATGTCCACCTCCCTGCTTGGCGTGTCTTTTTCCGCCAGGGCTATCAGGACGGCCTCATCCTCGCAGGCCGTGCCCGCCAAAGCCTCGGCCGTTTCAATTACACCGCAAACGCCCTTGAACACCGCCTTCTCACCACCTGCAACTACTCCATCAATCTCACCGCCATCGGCGAACTCTGGCCCCTCACACCCGGTAAAACCATCACTTCCACCTTCGAGCTTGGCCCCTGGCGCGAGACAGACCACACGCGCATTCTCCACGATGCCAGGCTCCACCTCCCCTTCCAAACCACGCCGGCCGCACACCCATCTCTGCCCGTGGCTCCCACGCCGCCGCATGCCCTGCGCGCCGCGGACATCGCCGACACCACCATCGCACTCGACACCTACCGCTCCGACCGCTGGCTTCTCATCAATCTCCCCGACCCCACTCAGCCCACGGGTCAAAAGCAGGTCCTCTTCGCTAATCCAGGCGTCACGCCCCCGCCTTTGCTCATCCATCACCACCCCCAAGGCCCGCACCGCGTTTTCGTCGGCATCGCCCACGGCGCAGGCGCCCTTTTGCGCATCGCCCCAGGCGCTCCCTGGCATCACCGCCTCTCTCCCGTCTACGCCCACAGCCCGCTTTTCTACGCCCCTTTCACCACCGCGCTTGATCAACCCCACCCCGCCCAGGAAGTCGACTTTGGCGTCCTGGATCTCGGCCATCACCCCATCCAGATCGCCCGCCATCCCGACAAGCACCTCGTCTCTTTCATCGACTACATCCGTTTCGAAAAAGCCTCCAGCTCCGACCAGCCCGTCCACCCTAAACCGCTTGACATCTCCGGCTTCATCGACACCCCGGACATCGCCTGGCTCGTCGACGCAGCCAACCCCGATCCGTCCATCATTCCCTCCGTCATCCAGGCGCACGCCGACGCCGGCATCACCAAGCTCCACTGGCGCATCGACGGCCAATGCTCTGACTTCCCCTCCAAAACCAACACGATGCGCTACATCTCCGCCAAGGTGCACGGCGTATACACCCCTCAATCCAAAGCCTACGGCCGCCTTCTTCAAAAAACCGACGTCCTCGCCCTCGCCGCCCAATCCGCTAGAAGCACAAACGTCCAGCTCTGGGGCTGGATGCGCTTCAACGGCTACTCCGGAAACGTCACCAGCGACTTCTTCAACCAAAACCCTGCATTCCACGATGAATCTGAAGCGGGCACCCGCGTCGCCAAGCTCTGCATCGCCTTTGAGGAAGTCCGCCGCCATAAAATCCAGATCCTTGTCGAAGCCGCTTCCTACGGCCTTCAAGGCCTCTGCCTGGGCTTCCTTCGTAACCCACCCGTGCTCCTCTACGCCAAAGTCATGTGCGACGCCTATCAGCAAGCCTACGGCGTCCAACCTCCCCGCGACCCCAAACACCCCGACCCTCGCCACAACAACTCCCTTCCCATCCGGCAAGACCCTCACTACCTCCGCTGGTGGCAGTTCCGCGCCGACTACCTCACCACCTTCGGCCGTGAACTCCGCCAGGCCCTCAAGGCCGCCAACCTCTCCCATGTGAAAATCGCCCTCTGGGTCCGCCCTCATCATTGCCTCTTTGAGGGAATCGATCTCCCCGCATGGCTTTCGGAAGGCCTTTGTGATGAAGTCATCAGTTCCCCCTACCTCTACCCGGATTCTCCCAAACGCCCGGACTGGTACTGGGAAACAGCCCAGTGGCGCAGCCAGGTACGAGCCCGCGTACCCCTCACTCGCGACATCGGCCCGCACTTCCACGAAGCCCAGGCCGATCTTCAGCACATCCTCGCCAATGACTACGACGGCGTCTGTTTTTATGAGTCCAACCAGGTCACCCTGGAGCCGGACTTCATCCGCACAATCCAATCGCTTCGGAAAGCCGTGCCTTAAATGGCGAACGCCCACCACCGCCAACTGCGGTGTGAAGGAACATGAAGCAGCGCCAATCCACGTGACCGAACCACAGCCCTACAGCGCCAGGTAAAGCGCGATGCCGCCCAGCGCCAGCACCACCACAGCCGCCACACCCGCTCGGGTATGCGCCTGCACCAGCGTGGTGATGCTAAACGACCGTGCCGACTGATATCCCGACCGCTCTTTCCCCTCCGCAGGCACGCTGTGAAGACTGGTTATCTCAGGCGGCTCGATCGCCTTGTCCACAATGCCCGACGGGCTCGCGAAGCTCATCACCCACTCGGGCAAGCCCGGAAACATCATCACAAACTTTCCCCCAAACAACGTAGGGAACCCGATTACGATCTCCCTCCGTGGCTTGTGCGCCGCCGCCACGATCGCATCCGCCACCACCCTCGGCGTATACCGCGGCGGCGGCATCTTCGTCACCCCGCCGAGCATCGTCTTGGAGTGATGGAAAAACGGCGTATCCACCGCCCCCGGCTTAATGAACGTCACGCTCACCGGCAATTCCTCATGCGCCAGTTCCATCCGGAGCGCATTGGTAAACCCTTTCACCGCAAACTTTGATGCCGTGTAAGCCGCTGCATAAGGCAGCGGAATCTCAGACGCCGCAGACCCTACATTGATCAACGCCCCCGCTTTTCCCAGTTCCCGAAAGTGCCTCACCGCCGCAAGCGATCCATACACCAGCCCCCAGTAATTCACCTCAAACAGCCGCCGATGGTCCTCGGTCAACACATCCTTAAGCTGACCCAGCAGACAAACCCCCGCCACATTCACCCACGTGTCGAATCCGCCAAACCGTCCCACCGCGGCCCGTGCCAGGTCATGCACTGCCTGCTCCGATGCCACGTCCACCACGGCGAAGTCCGCCGTCCCTCCCTGCGCCCTGATCTCATCACAGATGCGCGCCAATGCATCGCCATCCCGTGCGGCAAGAAAAACCTTCGCCCCCGCCTGTGCTGCCCGCCTTGCCGTGGCAAGCCCGATCCCGGAACTCGCCCCGGTAACGATGAAAACCTGTTGGTTCAATGGTTTTAAGCGCAAGCGCATGGCTCAGTCCTTTCGTCATAAGGGCATCTTTTTGATTACACGCGCGCCGCTGCCCTCCTGCCATCGGGGAAACAAAGTGATAACCGTCTTTCGCCGGCTCTCGGCGTCTCGCCCTCAGTAAATTCCTGACCCTCGGATACAGCCTTTCAAGGATGTTGATGCCGCCGCGCCTGCCCTACCCTGTTCGTCCCGATTCTGCCTTTGTGCAACGGAGGAACAATGCCCCAGATGACACTTCAATCCTGCATCGATGCCTGCATCGCCTGCGCACAAAAATGCGAACAGTGCGCCACCGCTTGCCTTAAGGAACACGACATCCAGCAAATGTCCGACTGCATTCGCCTGGACATGGACTGCGCCCAGGCCTGCTGGACCACCGCTTCGCACATCAGCCGCGAATCTGAACTCATCGACGGTGCATGCGAAGTCTGTGTCCGGATGTGCGAACTCTGCGCGCAGGAATGCGCGCGTCACGCCCAGGCCCACTGCCAGGCCTGTGCTCAGGCGTGCATGGCCTGCGCACGGGAATGCCGCAGAATCGCCGGCATCTGACACCCCTGCATCTGCCCACTCCTACCCCCGCTCCCGTTGGGGCTGAGCTTCATCCAGATATCTGGAAGACTTTCAGCCGCCGTGGGAATCAACGGCCGGCGTCTTGTTTATTCGCCCAAAGCGATAAATAAGGCAGCTCAGGGTAAGCATGGCTTAAATCCCTTTAGGACGCCTCTTCCACATGCCGCATCCACACCGGCCAACCCGTATCGATCCCACCTAGTCCGCTCCACGTTAATGCTCTGGCCAGACTCCAAACCCTTCTTCAAATCTCCCCGATGCTGTTTCCACTCATGCCTGACAGGCCATTTCTTACCGACTCGCCTCGCCCCTAAGAAAACTCATCACAACACCCCTGAACTTCACGGGATTTCCTGACCACCAGGCTCCATCTGTTACTGACCTGCGCCCCCGGGCTTCATGGACAGACACCGTTCCCCGCCGGGTCTATTGTGGCATTAAGCCCTGAAAACAAGCAGGTACGCGCATGCTTCCCGTCGCAGCAGCGCCGCCGCCATCCACACCCCATTCGGAGAAATGCCATGACCACGCTCACCGCTGCCCCCCGTCGGAACCTTCTCAGCCGCCTCCTTTCCCGGCCCTTAAACCGCAACGCGGCGCCGCAGTCCCTGCGCGCCCCGCAGTTCATGGAAAGCCTGGAGCCCCGGCTCGTCCTTTCTTCACCCCTCACGCTTCTGGAACCCACCGTCCGCATCAACCCCATCCAGGTCACGCTAGGCGAAAAGTCCGGTGTCACCTACATCGTCGCCACACGCACCGCCGCCCACCTCGCCGCCGACTTGAATGTCTCCTTCAACCTTGCCGGCTCCGCCTCCCTCGGGTCCGACTACCTCATCACCAGCGCCGACGGCAAAACCAGCTTCACCAATTCCTTCACCTTTAAAGCCGGGGTTGCCGTCACCATTCTTAAGGTTCAATCCAAGGATGACTCCGCCATCGAAGGCTCTGAAAGCATCTCTTTCAGCCTCGCCGCCGGTGCTAATTACCAGTTGGACGTCAACCATAGCGCCTCCATCACCATCGCTGACAGCGAACCGACGGTGAAGATTCTCACCCCGCCCGTTGTCATTCAGGAGAAGGCCGGCGTTGGCTATCTCACCATCGCCCGCCTGGGCGGAAACCTCTTTGAAGAGCTCGATGTTCCCTTCACCCTCGCAGGCTCCGCCTCCCTCGGCACGGACTTTAAGATCACCACCGCCGACGGCAAGATCACCCTCACGGACTCTTTCACTTTCAAGGCCGGAGCCGCCACCACGGTTCTCAAAATTCAAGCCATTGATGACGCCTCCGTCGAAGGCTTTGAGCAAGTCACCCTCTCCCTGGGTAAAGCCGGCTCCTTCGGCCTTGACGCCAAAAGCTCGCAGACCGTCACCATCGTTGACAACGAACCCACCGTGAAGCTCAATCCCCTCAATGTCTCCATCAATGAAAACCTTGGCTTCGCCGTCGTGGTTGCCAGCCGCATCGGCAGCCTCACCGACCCCCTCACCGTCAACTTCGGCCTTGCCGGCTCGGCGGCCTTCGGCGCCGACTACAAGATCACCAGCATGGACGGCAAAACCACGTACACAGACTCCTTCACCTTCAAAGCCGGCGCAGCCGTCACCCAATTGAAGATCCAGGCCTTGGATGATTCCCAGGTCGAAGGCTCTGAAAACGTCTCTCTCACCCTACAGGCCCCGTCCGTAGGCGTCTCCTACGGCATTGATGAAAAACACAGCGTCTCCATCAACATCACCGACAACGAGCCCACCGTGAAGCTCAACCCCGTCGTCGCCACCATCAGCGAGGGCCTTGGCTTTACCACCATCGTCGCCACCCGTGTTGGCGGCAACATCCGCGAGACCCTTGATGTTTCCTTTGCTCTCTCGGGCTCCGCCTCTTTGGGCACAGACTTCAAGATCACCAGCGCCGACGGCAAAACCGCCTTCTCAAACTCCTTCACCTTCAAGGCCGGCGTCTCCGCAATGGTCCTGAAAGTCCAGGCCATTGACGATGCCGGCATTGAAAACTCCGAAACCGTCGGCATCTCCATCGTCGCCGGTCCTGGCGTCGCCACCTACAACATCGACGCCAGGCACAACGCCGTCGTCACCATCACCGACAACGAACCCGTCGTGAAGCTCAGCCCCCTGGGCTTCACCCTGGGTGAAGCAGGCAAATTCGCCCTGATCACCGCCACCCGCGTAGGCGGCAATCTCCGGGAAGACTTGGATGTCTCCTTCGCGCTCGCCGGCTCGGCCACCATCGGCTCGGACTACAAAATCACCAGCGCCGACGGCAAAACCACTTACACCTCCGGTTTCACCTTCAAGGCCGGTGCCGCGGTAACGGTCCTCAAAGTCCAGGCCATCGATGACACCATCATCGAAACCAATGAAACCGCCACCCTCACCCTCACCGCCTCAGGCGGCGCAGCCTACTCCCTCGACGCCAAGTCCTCCGTTTCCGTCACCCTGCTCGACGATGAACCCGTCGTGCGCCTGTTCACCGTCAAGTCCACCGCGTCGGAAAACCTCGCCGCCATCAATAAGGGCCTCATCACCCTCACCCGATCCACCGCAAACCTCCTGAACCCCCTGGATGTGGAGTTCACCATCTCCGGTGATGCCGACCTCAACACGGATTACCAACTCCGCTCCCTGCTCCTAAACAAGAACGTCACAACCGAAGTCCGTGGCGGTGATGTCATCGGCAAGGTCACCTTCCCCCGCGGCATCTCGGTCTTGAACTTCTCCGTCACGGCAAACCCCGATAAGGACGCCACGGAAGGCACCGAGGACGTCGTGCTCAAGCTTGTCGAAGACTCTACCTACACCGTCGATGACAGCCACGATGAAGCCCATGTCGACATCCTGGATGGCAAGTCCATCTCCTTGAACGTCGGCCACATCGGCTCATCGCTCAAGATCACCACCCAGGCCAGCCTGTCGACATCCATTTCCACCCCGGGCGTCACCCTCACCACCGTCACCGGTGCCGCGCTCTCGGCCACCGGTCGCGATGCCGCCTACACCTACACGTACCTCAGCGCTGGCGGTCTGGTCAATCGCATCACCCTCTCCTCGGTGGTGCTCTCTGGCCTCCCGCTGGAGTCCGCCTCCATCAACCTCAACTTCACCACAGGCCGGCCGGCCAGCCTGCTTGGTAAGACCATCCTGTTCCTCCCCACCGGCACCGTGGGCGCCGACGGCACCTTCAACACCACCGGCCTGCTCTCCGCCGGTGCCCAGGTCAGCGGCGCATTTCGCCTGGTCTGATCCCTAATTTCAACCCATCCCTCCGCAGCGGGCTTCCTGATAAAGGAAGCCCGCTGTCTTTTCCCCTGACCCCATCCATGAAGCCGGCATCAGGAATAACCCCGAGCCTCATTCGCTCGTTTTATCCGATAGGCCTCTCTCTAATCAGAACCTACTTTGGTTGTCACTCCCGATTTATCTTCCATTCCACGAGGTTCGCCATGTCTAAAAAGACTCCCAAACAACCATCCAGCCCCAAGCAATCTGATCTTGAAAAAGACACCCGCACCCCCGGCGAGCACCTCACCACCAACCAGGGCCTGCGTGTCGCCGACGATCAAAACTCCCTCAAAGCCGGCATCCGCGGCCCCTCGCTGCTGGAAGACTTCCACCTTCGGGAAAAGATCACCCACTTCGATCACGAACGCATCCCGGAACGCGTCGTCCACGCCCGCGGCGCAGCGGCCCATGGCTACTTCCAGGTCTATGAGCCTCTGTCCAGATACACCAAGGCCCAGGTCTTCCAGGACCCTAAAAAGAAAACCCCCGTCTTCGTCCGCTTCTCCACCGTCGCCGGTTCCCGCGGCTCCGCCGATACCCCGCGCGATGTCCGCGGCTTCGCCGTGAAGTTCTACACCGATCAAGGCGTCTGGGACCTCGTCGGCAACAACATCCCCGTCTTTTTCATTCAGGACGCCATCAAATTCCCGGACTTCATCCACGCCGTAAAGCCCGAGCCCGACAACGAAATCCCTCAGGCCGCCTCCGCTCACGACACATTCTGGGACTTCGTCTCCCTCACCCCTGAAAGCGCCCACATGCTCATGTGGGTCATGTCGGACCGCGCCTTCCCCCGCAGCCTGGCCACCATGGAGGGCTTCGGCGTCCACACCTTCAGGCTCATCAACGCCGAAGGCAAATCCTGCTTCGTGAAGTTCCACTGGAAGCCCCTCAAGGGCATTCACTCCCTCATATGGGAGGAAGCCCAGCAGATCGCCGGCAAAGACCCGGACTTCAATCGGCGAGACCTCTGGGAATCCATCGAGCGAGGCGACTACCCCACATGGGAACTCGGCATGCAGATCATCGACGAGAAAGACGAGTATGCCTTTGATTTCGACCTGCTGGACCCCACAAAGCTCGTCCCCGAAGAGCTGGTCCCCGTCCAGAAAGTCGGCAGGCTTGTTCTGGATCGCAACCCGGACAACTTCTTTGCTGAAACCGAACAAGTCGCCTTTCATCCAGGCCACATTGTCCCGGGAATAGACTTTACAAACGATCCGCTTCTCCAGGGCCGCCTCTTCTCCTATCTGGACACCCAGCTCAAGCGCATCGGCCCTAATTTCCACGAACTTCCCATCAACCGCCCCACCTGCCCCGTACACAACCATCAGCGCGACGCCATGAGCCGTCAGACCATCGACAAGGGCAAGGTGGCCTATTTCCCCAACTCCCTCGGCGGCGGATGCCCCGCCCACTCCCCCGACGCCATGGCCGCCTTCAGCAGCCACCAGGAAAAGATGGACGGCGCTAAAGTCCGCCAGCGCAGCCCCAGTTTCGGCGATCACTACTCCCAGGCCACGCTGTTCTGGAACAGCATGGCCGCCTGGGAAAAAGCGCACATCGTTAATGCCTTCGCTTTTGAGCTCAACATGGTCAAAAGCCAGGAAGTGCGCCAGCGCGCGCTCAACCAACTCCTCCTTCCCGTCTCGCCGGATCTCGCCCAGAAGGTCGGCCAGAAAATCGGCCTCGCGCCCCAGGCCTCCGACATCCCTCCCTCTCAGCCGGCCCGGTCAAAAAAGCGAACCGTCACCAGCTCGCCCGCCCTCTCCATGGACCGGCCCGCCGACAGCATCCGTGGCCGCAAGGTCGCTCTCCTCGTCTGCGATGGCGTTTCCGAAGCCGACCTCACCGCGGCCCAAAATCACCTCCAGGCTCAGGAGGCCATCGTGGAAGTCGTCGCTCCGCATGCCGGTTCGGTCAAATCCAGGGAAGGCCATGCCGTCGCTGTCGACAAGCCCCTGGCCAACACCGGCGCGTTCAACTACGACGCAATCCTCATCCTCGCCGGCGAGGAAAACATCTCCACCCTCACCCGGCTGGAGCCCGCCACACGTATGGTCAACGAAGCCTTCATCCATTCAAAAACCATCGGCGCCACCGCAGCCGCAGCAGCCATCTTCGTCTCCGCACGTATCCAGGCGGACACCGCCGGCATCCAACCTCAAGACACCGGACTCATCGTTCAATCCAAGCCCGGTATGAAACACTTCCTGGCGGACTTCGTTCACGCCATGAAACAGCACCGGCATTTCAAACGTCAAGCCGAATACGTCCCCGGTTAAACACTGCAAGCGCTTGAATCTGCAACCCTGGGTGGCATGCTCTCCTGCGCGTGAGCATGCCACCCTTTTCATTCAGCATTATTGTCTTAAGCGTCAATGGGCCCCACCTTAATTCCGGCCCGGGTCACAACCAAGCTCCCTACCCCTCTGCATGCGTTCTCACACTTCCTGCTCCACCATTTCCGGCGTGCGCATCTGCAGCTCAAACATCTCGCGATAGCTCTGGCACTCTTCCAGCAGCCTCGCATGATTGTTGAACCCCACAATGCGCCCTTGTTCCATCATGGCGATCTTGTCCGCATGCAGAATCGTGCTCAGCCGATGCGCAATCACCAGCGATGTGCGCCCCTTCATCAGTTCTCTGAGGCTTCTCTGAATCTGCTTTTCGGTATGGCTGTCCAGCGCACTGGTGGCCTCATCGAGGATGAGCACTTTCGGATCCGTGAGGATTGCCCTCGCCAGCGATATGCGCTGGCGCTGCCCTCCCGAAAGCTTCAGGCCCCGCTCACCCACCTTAGTCTTGTACCCCAGCGGCAGCTTCTCGATAAACCCGTGCGCATCGGCCTTTTTCGCGGCCTGGCGCACTTCTTCTTCACTCGCTTGCGGCCGCCCATAGGCGATGTTCTCGGCAATCGTCCCGTCAAACAAAAACGTTTCCTGCTCCACCACGCCGAAAATTGATCGGTAAGACGCCAGATCGATCTCCCGGGTATCCGTCCCATCGTAGTGAATGGCCCCTTCCGTTGGTTCAAAGCATCTCGCCAGCAGATTGCACAGCGTCGTCTTTCCGGAGCCCGACCTCCCCACAAACGCCACCATCTCCCCAGGCTGAATATCCAGGCTGATGTCGTGCAGAATCCGATTCGGTACCTGCGGTTTGGTTTCCTGCTCCTGCATCGCCTGCCCCGGCCGCCCTTTGGACGCCGGATACCCATACCCCACCGCAATCAGCTTAAACGCCCCAGGCGGCAGTTGAGGATCGATCTTCCTCGCTCCTGGCTTGGGTGTTTCTTCTTTCTTTTCCGACAACAGATTCAAAATCCTGTCCAACCCCGCCAGGCTGTTTTGAATCTCCGTCGCACTCTGCACCAGTGTGTTCATCGGCCCAAGCAGCCACCCCAGATATGCCAGGAACATCACCAGGTCCCCCACGCTCAGCGCCTTTTGCGCCGGCAACGCGCCGCTGGCCACTTCCTGAGCATCCTGCAGCACGCGCAGCCCGCCGAACCAGAACAGCGCCGCCGTCGCCAGCGGCATGAACAACAGCCAGCAGATGTCGATCGCCCGTGCCCACCACCACGACAAAAACTCCTGCCGCATCATGAAGTGGGACTTCATCGCATATCGCACCACTTCATGGTTCTGCCTTGAAAAGCTCCTCACCACCCGAAACCCGCCGATGGCCTCCGTCGTGTGCGCGTCGATCCCCTGCCGGGTCGATCTGATGTCCGAAAACAGCGGCCGGATCCGTGCAATCCATGTCTTATGCGTGAAGTACACCGCAGGCGCCACCGCCAGCGACGCCAAAAACATGCGCCAGTCCGTCCAGGCCAGAATCGCCAGGATCCCCGTAAGCTGGATCACCGCTTGCCACGGGTTGTACAGCATCCCGAACACAAGCTGCCCCACCCCGCCCGCATCTTCCCGCAGCATGCTGGAGGCGCCGCCGGTTTTCAGTTCCCCCACCCGGTGAAACGGCAGCCGCATCACATGCTCAAACACCTTCTTCTGCAGCCGAACCGTCACCATGTGGCTGATCTTGTTCACCTGCCACCGGCTCCAGATGCCGATGGCGATGGAGACAATCGACACCCCCGCCATGGCCAGCACCACGATTGTCAGCAACTTTTCCTTGCTCAGGTTTTCCGCCTGTATCTTCCCCACCCCCGGCAGCGTCAACGGCTGGTTTCCCAGAATGCTGTCAATAATCAGCTTCGTGCCGTACACCGGCAGCAGCCCCAGCACCGTTGCAATGGCGAGCACTCCCAGGGAAAACGCCATCGCCCGCACATACGGCCGTATCTGCGAAAGAAACGCGCGCGTCAGCGTGGCAAAGTCGCGTGTTCGGGCTGCCGGCGCCGCCGCCCCGGCTTCCCCTGCTTGCCCTTCCACCGTCGCATGCCCTTCTGCGCCGGAGGGTGCCAGCAATCGCTTGTGCAGGTCCGTCATGTACTTTTGAAAGCGCAACCGGCTGCTTGTGATGTATGGGAATAAGCTCATACCGGCCCATCATCCGTGGCCGCCGCTGTCATCAAAATCGGTTGATCTACCGGTCAAGCCCAAAGGGATTTCTGTACCTTGGTCGCGTATTTATCCCCAAAGCCCCGATACCCCTTGAGACTGGAACACCGGCGCACCACCATTGATTCTTTCTGAACTCTCAGGAAATTGCTGATGTTGCACTAATGGTTCCTGTTTTACATTGAACTGTTCATCTGGATTTTACGCCTATGCCTATCACAGTTTTGCTCGTTGACGATCACTCGCTGCTGAGGGAAGCGATTCGAGAATTTTTAAGCCTCGAAAGCGATCTTCAGCTTGTCGCCCAGGCAGCCAATGGGTCCCAGGCCCTCTCCCTCACTGCGGAGTTCCAGCCCCAGGTTGTCATTCTGGACATCGGCCTCCCGGATATCAATGGCCTTGAGGTGGCCCAGCGTCTCACCCAAACCCATCCTGCATCCAAAATCATTGTGGTGTCGGCACAACTGGACCCCACCACCCCGCAGAAAGCCCGGCGGGCCGGCGCGCTAAGCATCATTCGCAAGGATCAGATCTTTGAAGAGCTGCCCAAAGCCATCCGCCTTGTCGCCCAAGGCCGGCAGTATGTGCCTTCTGGTCTGACCGATTGATCTTAAATGTGGCATTCTGTGGGAAAAAATCGAAATCTGCTATAACACGCTTGATACGAACTCTCGATCCATCCACTATTTTTTTGAGTCAGCCATGAGCACCATTTCAAATTCAAATCATGGCAATTCGGATAACGCCTCGCCCGCCGCCGCACCCAATCCCAGTGACGTCAAATCGCCCGACGGCGCACCCTCCCGGCTGCCTTTTCCTGTCGTAGGCATTGGCGCATCCGCAGGCGGTCTGGATGCCATCATCGAGTTCCTTAAAGCCCTTCGTCCTGACACCGGCATGGCCTTCGTCTTCATCCAGCACCTCCCTCCCGAACACGAAAGCATGATCGCCGACATCCTCGCGAATCACACCACCATGGTGGTCGCCCAGGTCGACGACGGCACGCCGGTCCAGCCCAATCACTTTTATGTTATCCGTCCCGGCCACACCCTCACCATCAAAGCCGGCTTGCTCCACCTGGGGCCCCGTCTGGAAAAACCCGGCCACAATCACCCCGTTGATGACTTCTTCAAGTCCCTCGCCGACGAGCAACGCACCCGCGCCATCTGCGTCATCCTCTCCGGCACCGGCAGCAACGGCACCTCCGGCGCGCAAACCATCAAAGAGGTCGGCGGCCTCTGCATCGCCCAGGACCCTGAAACCGCCAAGTTCCCCGCCATGCCCAGGCACCTGGTGGACACCGGCTATGCCGATTACATCCTTCGGCCTCAGGACATTCCCGACATCCTCATTAACTATGCAAGCCACCTGCAGGTCATGAGCAAGGAAAGCTCTCAAGCCAAGCTCAACCGGGATGAGCAGCATCTCAACGAAATCTTCGCCACCCTCCGCGCCCGCACCAAGCAGGACTTTTCCGGCTATAAAAAACCCACCGTTTTCCGTCGCATCGGCCGCCGCATGGGCTTAAACCGCCTGACCGACCTGGGCGACTATGCCAAGCTCCTGCGCCAGAACCCCACGGAAGTCACAGCCCTGGCCGAAGACCTCCTCATCCACGTCACAGGCTTCTTTAGAGACCCCGAAGCCTGGGAAACCCTCCGCACCCAGGTCATCGTCCCCCTTGTCGCCACCCGCGATCCCGGCACTTCCATCCGGTGCTGGGTCACCGCCTGCTCCAGCGGCGAAGAAGCCTACTCCCTCGCCATGCTCCTCATGGAGGAAGCCCAGCGCGTCAACAAACTTTTGGATATCAAGGTCTTCGCCACCGACATGGCCGAACGTTCCCTCCAAAACGCCCGCAACGGCGTCTTCCCAGGCGGCATCGAAGGCGAAATCGCCCCCGACCTCCTCGAAAAATACTTCAACAAGGATGAAGCCGTCTTCCGCGTCCGTCCCGAGTTGCGCGAGCGCGTCGTCTTCGCCCCTCAAAACGTCCTTCAGGACCCGCCCTTTAATCGCCTGGACATCGTCACCTGCCGGAATCTGCTCATTTACCTTGAGCCGGATGTCCAGCGCCGCGTCCTTTCCATGCTTCATTTTGGCCTTCGCGAAGCCGGCACGCTCTTTCTGGGCACCAGTGAAACCATTGCCGGCGCCGAAGACCTGTTTGAGCCCATGGACAAAAAGGCCCGCCTCTTCCGCCGCATCGGCCCCACCCGCCACGGCCTGGCCCCCTTTCCGCTCCCAAGCACGGCGTCAGGCCTTCATACCGCGATGGAGCGAATCAAGGGCACCGGGCCCGGCGCCACCATTCCTTCGCTGGCCCAGCTCACCACCCGCACGCTTGCGGCACTCCACATTCCCCCCGCCGTCACCATCGACAACTACCACCGCATTGTCTACTTCCACGGCAACACCGACCTTTTCCTCAACCAGCCCCGTGGAGAAGCCACACGCGATCTCCTGCTCCTGGCCCGTGAAAGTCTCCGTGGCACCATCCGCGCCGCGCTTCAAAACGCCCGAACCCAGAAGACCGCCAAAACCGTCCAGGAAGGCTGGATCGAAACCCAGCCCGGCCACAGAACGAAAATCGCAGTCACTGTCATGATGTTGGACGCGAAATCCGCCCCGGACCATTGGGTCGTCAGCTTTGAGGACAAAGGCCAGGCCGCCGTCGTCATCCAGAATCTTGCGGACGCGACAGACGACATCCTGCACAAAGGCGCGCTTCAGGAAGAGCTCCACAGGACACGCCAGGAACTTCAAGCCACCATTGAAGAACTCCAGACCAGCAATGAAGAAATGAAGGCCTCTCACGAAGAGGTCATCAGCATGAACGAGGAGCTTCAGAGCACCAATGAAGAGCTCGAAACCAGCAAGGAGGAACTCCAGTCCCTCAACGAAGAGCTCACCACCGTCAATGCCCAGCTTCAAGTGAAGATGGACGAGCTCCAGGCCACCAGCAACGACCTCTCCAGCCTCCTCACCAGCACCGAAATCGCCGTCCTCTTCCTCGATACCCGCTTGCGCATCCGGCGTTACACCGCTCCCGTCAAGGAACTCCTGGATCTGATTCCCTCTGACGTTGGCAGGCCCCTTAACGATCTGGCCCGCAAATTCACCGATCCCCTGCTCACCACCGACAGTCAGCAGGTGCTCGACGGACTTACCGCCATCGAACGTGAGGTTCCCGCGCTGGGCAACCGCTGGTTCATGCGCAAAATCCTGCCGTATCGAACCTTGGAAAACCAAATCGAGGGCGTCGTCGTCCTGTTCGTTGAAACCACAGCCCGCAAGCTAGCCGAAGAAGAAATCAAAACAGGCCGCGAACAGCTCAGCGAAGAACTCAAGGCCATGGAGCATCTCCATGAGGTCACCACCCGGCTCTTTACCATCTCAGACCTTCAAACCGGCCTCTCGGAAGTCTTGAACGCAACCATCGACTCCTTCGGCGCGGACATGGGAAAGATTCAGCTCTACAACCCCGAAACAAGCTCCTTTGAGATCATGGCCCATCGCGGCTTTCCTCCCGCTTTCTTTGATGCTTACCGCCGCATAAAAGAAGACACCCTTCGCTCCTATCACAGCACCCTTCGCCAGGGTAACCGGATCATCATCGAAGACGTCATCTCGGACCCCAGCTATAACAGCTACAAGGAAGCCGCCACCATCGCAGGCTACCGATCCGTCATGTCCACCCCTCTGCTTAGCCGCAATGGTGACATGCTCGGCTTCATTTCCACCCATTTCACCAAGCCTTACCGGCCCACCGCCCGCCAGCTCCACGTCAGCGACATCTTCGCCCGGCACGCCTCCGCGCTCATCGAACGGCTCAACACCGATGACGCCATGCGCCAGTCCAACGCGCGCTTCCGCATGGCGGCCGACGTCGTCCCCGATCTCCTCTGGGAAAACAACCCCGCCGGCCAGGCAAGCTGGTTCAACCGGCGCTGGCTTGAATACACCGGCAGAAAACCCCGCCAGCTCGCCGGCCATGGGTGGCTGGAAACCGTGCACTCCCTCGACAGGGAAAGCACCCGCACCGCATTTCAGACAGCCATCTCTCAAGGAACCCCCTTCCGGCATGAGTACCGCCTTCGCGGCATGGACGGCTTGTACCGCTGGTACCTGGCCCAGGCCCTCCCGTTTAAGGACGTCTCAGGCAAAATCCTCCAGTGGTTCGGCGCCGCCACCGACATCCACGAAGACAAAATGGCCTTAAACGCCCTGCGTGAAAGCGACCTGCGCCATCGCCTCTCCGTCAACGACATCGAAGACTACGCCATCTTCATGCTCGATTCCCAGGGCATGATCGCCACCTGGAACCCTGGCGCCCAGCGCGTTCTGGGTTACACCGAAACGGAAATCATCGGCAAGCACGTCTCCATCATCTACGTGCCTGAGGAACGCCAGGCCACCGGCTCCACCCGAAAAATGGAAACCGCCCTCAATACCGGCCGCGCCGCCGACGAACGCTGGTACGTGCGCAAAGACGGCACCCGCTTTTGGGGCAGCGGCGTCCTCACCGTCCTCCGCGACGACTCCGGCAACCTCCGTGGCTTCTCCAAAGTCATGCACGACACCACCGAAAGCCAAATGGCCGAGGAAGCCCAGCGCCGGCTCGCCGCCGTCGTCCAGTCCTCCAACGACGCCATCATCAGCTTCAACCTCGACGGCACCATCTTGAGCTGGAACCCCGCCGCCCAGGCCATGTTCGGCTACCGCCTTGATGAAGCCCTCACCATGAACCTCAGGCAGCTCTGCCCCGCGGACAACGGCAAGCGCTATGACGACTTCATCTCCGATCTCGCCGCAAACAGGCCCATTGTTCAGTTGGAAACCCGCTGGACAGCTAAAAACGGTAGTCCGCTGGACGTCTCCATCAGCGCCTCCCTCACACGCGACTACGCCAATGAAGCCTTGGTCGGTGCCGTCATCCAGGACATCACCGCGCGCAAGCAGGTGGAAAGCGCCGTCAACGACGCCAGGCAGGCCGCCGAGGAGGCCAGCCGCACCAAGGACGAGTTCCTTGCCATGCTCTCGCACGAGCTGCGCACGCCCCTGGCTGCCATTTTGCTCTGGGTGAAGCTCCTCCAGCGCAAAACAGACCTCTCCCCCCAGTCCCAGGAAGGGCTCAGCGCCATCCAAACCAGCGCCGAAGCTCAAAAGTCCCTCATTGATGATCTCCTGGACACCTCCCGGATCACCGCCGGCACGCTGCGTCTTCAAATGCGCAGAACCCACATCGTCAATTTGGTGAAAAGCGCGATCGAATCGGTCCTTCCCGCCGCCACCGCCAAGGGAATCACCATCCAAACCGACTTCCCCGACGAAATCGGCGCCATCCTTGCGGATTCCGACCGCCTCCGGCAGGTCATCTGGAACGTCCTCAGCAACGCCGTCAAATTCACCGGCTCAGGCGGCACCGTCAGCGTTGCCCTCACCCTCACCGGCCGAACCATCGACATCAAAGTCAAAGACACCGGCATCGGCATCCCCGCCGACTTCCTCCCACATGTCTTCTCCCCTTTCCGCCAGGCGGATGCCACACGCTCGCGCCGCAACGGTGGCCTGGGCCTGGGCCTCGCCATCGCCAGGCAACTCATGGAGCTGCATGGCGGCTCCATCTCCGCCCGCAGCGCCGGCGAATCCATGGGCAGCGAATTCACCATCCAAATCCCCGCTGTCTCCCCCCACGACGAGAAAATCCACGCCCCCAAAGACACCGCCAAAGACCACAATTCCCTCGCCGGCCTCTCCATCTTCCTCGTCGAAGACGATTCCTCCATGCGTGTGGCCCTCACGCGTCTTCTGCGCGATCACCACATCACCGTCACCGCGGTCGATTCCGCACTAAACGCCCTCGCCGCCTTGGACGGCGCCACACCCGACATCATCATCACCGACCTGGCCATGCCCGAGATGGACGGCTTTGCGCTCTATAAAAAAATACGCGAGTGGGAAGCCAAAACCAACACCGCACCCATTCCCATCATCGCCCTCACGGCTTTTGCCCGGCCTGAAGACCGCCAGGCCGTCCTCAACGCCGGCTTCAGAAACTACCTCGCCAAACCCCTCGACCCCGAGCACCTGCTCAAGGTCCTTCGTGAGGTCCGCCAGGAACTCAAATAGCCGGCAGCTTCATGTGCAATGCCAATGAAGACTTGCCCCAATAGGACTTCATCGAGTCCATCACGCTTTTTTTCGCCCCCCCCTCGGGGCCTCAGCCCATAACCGTGAGTCAGCGGGTCTTCGAACGCATCCCACGGGAACCTATTGTTTTTGAATCACTCTTCCGCTTCCCCTCCCCCAAATACTTCCGCGCGATCTTCGCCACCATCGTGTAGCTTGGGTCCACCATATTCCCCACCCGCATCTGCCCCACCTGGCCGATCAGGTAGTACGCATCTTTCTCGGTGAATCCATATTCATCCCCCATCCATCGAACCAGTTCCAGCCAGGCGACCCTTGCTGCGTCCTCCAGCGGCCGCGCACTCCCCGCCACCATCAGGAACTCGTCGGAGATGATCCGCGGCCACCGGATCGCCTTCCCCTTGATCACTTCAAAGCTCAACGTCACCCGTGCAGGCATCTCCGCCGCGCAGCCGCTCACCTCCCCGTCGCCCTGCGTCGCATGCGCGTCCCCCACGAAAAAGTGCGCACCCTCGATAAACACCGGAAAGTGCACCACGTTCCCGGGGCACGTCTCGATGCAGTCCATGTTCCCGCCCCAATACCCCGGCGTCAGGCTGTTGATCGACTCGATCTCAGGCGAAACCCCGATCGTCCCCACAAACGGCTTATACGGCAGCCGTATCCGATCGTTGAATACCACCTCCCCATTCACAATCGGCATGATCCTCGTATCCTCCGGGATCGGCGCGTTGAGCACACTCGGGTGCGTCAGCCCCCCAAACCCGGGAATCAGTGCAGACACCGCATAATCCCGGTCCGGCTGAATGTCGTGAATCCGCACCGCCAGCGTATCCCCCGGCTTGGCCCCCTCCACCACGATCGGCCCCGTC
Organism: uncultured Phycisphaeraceae bacterium; assembly: GCA_964542875.1. GTDB lineage: Bacteria > Planctomycetota > Phycisphaerae > Phycisphaerales > Phycisphaeraceae > CAZGOM01. The sequence goes on along the minus strand of CAZIWA010000042.1, from coordinate 21,341 downwards.
TGCGGATTCAAAAACGGATAAAAGCACTTCTCGCTGCAAAAGTCCTTTTCGGACTTCAATCGGTTCTCAAAGCAGTCCTTGGTCAGCACCGTCACCACCTCGCCTGTCTTCACTTTGGCGACAGGCGCGTGCCCCGGCCCAAATGTGTACGGGTGCTTCCCTTTTTGCTTGATGATCCTCGTGCGCTTAGCGGTCAATTGCATGCTCCAGAAGTATCGACCATAAAAACAAAACCGGGCACCGGCAGCATCAGCGTTCATCGATAAATCACTTGCTGAATATCATCGCCGGACAACTGCACCGTCTGCCCATCCACACGTTTCACGCCCATCTGCACCGCCGCCGCATCCGCGGTGCAGGTGCTGAAAAACCTCTTCTCCAGCACATACGGCCCGGGCCACACCACCGGCTTCACCGGCGTCTTCATATGCCGTTTGATCGCCAGCTTCACCCCTTGCTTGATCGCCGTGCGGGCGTTCACCGCTGACATCGAAATAGCCGACCCGCGCCCCACTCCCCTCTTGACCGCCGCTGTCGTCACCCCTGGTATCAGCGCCTCCGCTTCCCGGCACGCGTCCTCTTCTCCGCTCAGGAAAATCATCGGCACGCCAAACGCCCCCTGGTATAGCGCAAACTGCGCGATCTCCCCGATCATCTTCCCGTTGAGCTTCAGGTAGTCGATCGTCGCGCTGCTCTGCGTGTGGTTCATGTTGCTCGTCGCCACGCCCGCCATCGCATGCTGCCCGATGATCATTGACGCCTGATAGTCCTTCACCGGCCCGATCAGTTGCGGCAGTGTGATCGGCCGCCCATGCAGCAGCTTCGCCTTGGGATGCAGGTCTTCAAACCAGATCGCCCCGGGCCCGTGCGCATCGGCCACCAGAATGTCTTCCACCCCTTCTTCCACCAGCCCTTCCACTGCGGCATTCACCTCCGCAGTCAGCAGCTTCTGCGACCGGTCGTAATATTTCCCCGTCGGAAACGTCTCCAGCTCAAACTGCACCACACCCGCCACGCCCTCGATGTCCGTCAGGATGAAAACGCTCTTGATCTTGTCTCCCTGAGATGCGCCACGACGCTTAGCCATTTTGAAACCTTTCAGGTTTGCTGATGTTGAACTTTTACACTCTGCAAATTTGCGCACATCTTCCGAGGTAGGCTGGAATAGACGTCTTCGTCGCAATCCGGCATCTCGTTTTGCCGCCAAAATCCGTTGGTACGTGATTCCCCCGCAACATTCCGCCTTCATTCAGCCATTAAAACCTTCTCCTGCCTGCCCCAGGCCGGCCAGCTCACTCAAACGCGATCTCAATTCATACTCCCAGTACTTCATCATCCTGGGCAGCACCCAGCCCGGCATGGGGTTGGCTTTCATGTATGCGATAAGCGCCGGCAGTTGCTCCTCTGCGGCGCAGCGCAGCAAGGCCGCCGCCCGCTCCGGATCTTTCACACGTGCTTCATGCGCCCGCAGCGTGCTTTCCATCGCCGCCGCCGCCAGCCTGCAATATTCCAGATACCGGGCAAAAGCCTCCACATTCCCGGCGGCTTTCTCCGTGTCCGCCAGCCCCCGCGCCGCTTGGAGCGCTTCCGCAACCCGCGCATCGCCCCCCAGCGACCGCCAGAAGTACGCAATGCTCGTCCCATCGGGCTTCAACACGGCTTCATGGCTCCAGCTGCGGTCCACACCCACCTCTGCATGCAGCGCCATGTTCAGCGGCCTAAGCCCCGCCATCGCCTCATGCCACCGCTCAAAAATCCACCCCAGCGCAGGCCCCGCCTTGCCATACAGCGCACGTGAATAATCCGCCCCCATCCGTGCCACGTCTACTTTTTCTCCCCACGCACTCAAGCCAAACGCCGCCAGATTCATCACGTAGCTCCGCGTCGCCCCCGCGCAGCACTGCACCGAGGCCCCCTCCACGCCGATTGCCCTCAGCGCCTTCCAATCCTCGCCAATCACCTCAGCCATCGGGTACGGCAGGCATTTCTGCGCCATCATCCCCATGTAGTACTCATACAGCAGCAACCGGCCCGGCAGCGCCGCGCGCCACCCCTTGATCACCTCATGGAAAAACCTATTCAGCTCCGATGTCCCCTCTCCCGCCAGCGGCCGCGCACCGTCACGCCAGTACACCGCCACCTGCATCACCAGATTCGGCTCCAGCGCAAAATCCCGAGGCGCAAACGTAAAGTCCACATACGCAGACCCACCCACCAGCACCCTCGGAAATTCATCCCGGATCGCCCTCGCCACCGTATTGAGCAACCTGGCATACCGATTGATCAGGCTCCAGTTCGCCCCCGCTTCGCTCCGATGGTCACGCGGCTTGCTGAATGCATCTTCACCGTTCACATCCCCCGCAACGCACGCCTCGCACTGGCACATGCCAAACCCGTCTTCCGGCACCACGCCCACCACCCGCACCTCAGGCCGCGCCCTCAGATACTCCTTCACCCGGCACACCAGCTCATTCATCACCTCTTTATTGCTGGTGCAGATGCAAAGCTGATTCAAATTCCCCCCGCGCTTGCCATCCACTTGCGAAAACCACTCCGGATGCGCCGCCTTGTGCTTATGAGGCGGAATCCAATACCACAAATTGTGATGGTTAAAGTCCAGTTTCAGCCCCCGCTTCCTCACCTCCGGCAGCAGGTGCTTCTCAAAATAAGCCTCATCAAATGCCGATGGCCCCAGCGCCACCGGAAACAGCGGCAAACCCGTCTGCGGGTCCACCTGCTCATGCAGCACCTTCCCGTCCTCTGGGTCGCCCAGGTGATACTCCACGTAGTTGTAGCCGTTCTTCGTCAGCCAATCGATCTGTTGCTTGTAATGCTCCGGCTGCTCAAAAAAATAACATTGAATGCCTCGATACCACAGCACCGGCGCACGCCTCACCGGCATCACCTCCATCATCAGCGGATTGCTCTCCGGCACCAGTTCCCCCTCCGGCCCCGGCGCTGCAAACACGCACCCACACACATCCCGCAAAAACCCGTACACCCCAAACACCAGCCCCAGCCCCCCGCCGGCTTCAATCTCCACCGCATCCCCCGCCGCCCGCCACCCATACCCCTCATCGGACTCAAACCCATCACGCCGCACCCGCAGCACCATCACTCTGATTCCCTCCCTCTCAAGTTGAACGCTTGAGCGAGAACAACCCCCTTCTCCCAGAATCATCCCCAGATACCGCTCCAGCTCAGCGCATGCAAAGCGCGCCGCTTCTTCATCGCTTCCAACCAATTCAATCCGCGGCATCGTCCGCGCCGCCAGCTTCACACCGCTTCCCTCACCCATCGCTTTCATCGCCGTCATGAATCCATCCCATCTTCTTCATGCGCCACCAACAGCCACCCTTCCACCCTCTCCTCTAAGGAAAGGTCTGCGGCGAGGGCGCCGCGGAATGCGAAATACACCATCTGTACCAATGCACATTTCGCGTATCCGCAGCGATCACACTTACGCCCGCCAATGGTATCAAAACACTTTTAAATATCAATCAATGTTGCAACTTTACTAAAATATCTAACTTTTTCGGCTAATTTTCGCTTTTTTACATTCTTGTATTGTGGCAATTTTTATCGTATGATTACGGCAATCAATATGCCCCAGCAAACCGCCAGCCCAGAATCCGACCTCACCTACCAGCAAATTAAATCCATGCTCCGCTCACGCATGGGCACCCAGTGGCCCGCTGGGACGCGCCTCCCCACCATCCGCTCCCTTGCCATGCAGCTCAAAGCCGGCCAGCGCAACACGCACCGCGCCGTGCAGGAGCTCGTCTCTGAAGGCCTCCTCACTTCCTCACCGCGTCGCGGCACATTCATCCCCCCCGCCAAGCGCGTTTACCTCCCCCTGGGTGAATCCGACGGCATGACCGAGCAAATGGCCCAGGCATTCATCGCCGAACTCCACACCAAAGGCATCACCACCATCCGCGGATCGTTCGTTCAGGACCTGGACCTCTCCTCCATCGATGCCGACGCCATCGCTCTCATCCAAAACGACCGCGCCGCCAACATCAAGGTCCGCCCCGGCCAGATCGTCACCGTCATCGCCACCCACGAAGTCATGCCCCGCACCCTCACGGACCGCTACGACCAGATCTCCGTCGATCAGCATCACGGCGCCGCCCTGGCAGGCCGTTTCCTCCGCGAAGCAGGCATCACCTCCGCCTGCTTCATCGGCACTGGCAACCGTGCCGCCAATGAATACTTCCCACTCGACGCCCAACGCCTCGCCGGCTTTGAAGAAGGCTTCGGCCGCAAACTCACCCGTCAAAACCGCCTCTTCGCCCGGATCTACTTTGAACGCGCCGGCGCTGAAATGGTCGCCCCATACCTCGCCCTCACCCCGCGCCCCCGCGCCGTCTTCACCGTCTGCGATGACATCGCTCTTGGCTTCCTTCTGGGCGCAGCGGCGCATGGCCTAGTCGCCGGTAAAGACTTTGACCTCATCGGCTTCGACGGCCAATGGCGTGGCCGCCGCCTCCAGGAAGGCCCCCTCACCAGCGTCGCCGTTCCCTCAGCCGAAATGGGCCGCACTGGCGCGCAGATGCTCGCCTCCCGTCTTGAAAACCCAGACCTCCCCCCGCGCACCATCCATCTGGGCTGCACCATGCTTCCCGGCAGCACCGTGCGCCCGGGCTCTGGCGCATCTCACATTTGATGACAAGCAATCCAACGACAGTTTCAATTTTGAGCAAGGCCGTCTCCATGACCCTCCACCAAACCTTCCAAACCCAAGGCTACGCCTCCCCCATCCCCGTGCTTGACGCCTTCGAGGCCAGTCAGGCCCTGGCTGCCTTCGACGCCATTGAGGCCACCATGGACCCGGCCGCCCGCTCCATCGGCCTCTTGCACCAGCACATGACCAACCAGGTCATCTGGCAAGTCTCCACCCATCCCCGGCTTCTGGACGCTGTCGCCGCCGTCCTCGGGCCGGACGTGGTTCTCCTGGGCACCCACTTTTTCGTCAAATACCCCGGCCAGACCGAGGCCTACGTCGCCTGGCATCAGGACGCCACATACTGGGGCCTTCAGCCCGCCAAAGCCGTCACCGCATGGCTCGCCATCGACCGCGCCGACATCGAAAACGGCTGCATGCGCGTCATTCCCAAAAGCCATCACCTGGGCCAGCTTCCTCACGGCACCGCCAGCCGGGCCGGCAATCTTCTGAGCGTCAATCAATCCATCGACGCCGCCCACATCGACGAATCCAACGCCGCCGACATCATCCTTAACCCCGGCGAAATGTCGCTTCACGACGGCCTTCTCATTCATGGCAGCAACCCCAACAAATCCAACCGCCGCCGTGCCGGGCTCACCGTCCGCTTCACCTCGCCGGACGTCCGGCTCATCGGCAACGACCGTCAAAAGCACGCCTGGAAGCCCATGCTCGTCCGAGGCGGCGACCCTCACCATAACTTCGACATGCTCCCCTTCCCTTTCGCCCCCCAACCTCGCTGAACCTTCATGCCAACCCCCTTCTCGTTCAACTTCGGGCACCGGTTCCTCTCCATTCTGAACTGGTCCGCGGCCTTCCTCGTCTTTACCGAAGACAACGTCTTCACCCCGGACCCCGCCGGCCTCACCATTGAAAATCATCCCCATGGCATGACCATCTCCGCCCAGCGCTTCGCCTGGGCCGGCCTCCAGCAGCATGCTCCCGGCACGTTTACCGCCGCCATCACCTACATTGATTCCGGCTTTGATTGTGCCATTCACGCCACCCTTCCCGGCCGGATCAAAGGCACCGCCCTGCTCCTTCGCCACGACCGCCCCGCGCACATCCCCACGCGCGATTACGCATCAAGCCCCTGCCCCGCCGCCGGCGCAGACCTCCTCTACCCCGGCATGCGCCTTCCCGTGTGGCCCATTGGCCGTGCCGACGGCACCTTCACCGCCATTGCCAGCCTGGATGACCAGGTCCGCCGCAAGGTCGTCTCCATCGTTCCTGAAAGCCAGAACCCCTGCGACCCTGTCGTGATCGAACTCCACCATCACGAAGACGCACGGCATTGGTCCACCACGCAGTCCACACCCGCCTGGCGCGTCACCCACACCTCAGACCCCTCCCCGCTTTTTGAAAAGCGCCTGGCAATCGCCCAGCAGGCCTGGGGCCTAAAACCCTGGGCCACCCGGCCCGATATCCCCGCCTGGGCACGCCAAACCGGTCTGGTGCTCAACCTCCACGGCACGCACTGGACCGGCTACGTCTTCAACACCTACGCCCAGCAGCTTCAGGCCATCCGCTATGTCGCCGACCGGATCCCCGGCCATCGCATCCTTGCTTACCTCGCCGCCTGGGATGGCCGCTACAACTACAACTGGCCCGGCTACCAGCCCGATGACGCCATGGGGGGTGCATCCGGCCTGCGCGCCCTCGTCGATGGCGCCCACGCCCTGGGCGTACGCGTCATCCCCCAGATCGGCGCCCTCTCCGCCAACCGGCGTTTCCTCCCGCCCGCCCTTCATGACTGCGCCATCCGTGACGCTTTCGGCAACAAATACGTCAAGGAAGTCGACTGGGACAACGACCGCGCCGGCGACACCTACCGTGTCAACGCCAACATCGGCCACCCCGGCTTTCGCACCTTCCTGCTGGACCACACCCACCGGCTGCGCGACACCTTCAACTTCGATGGCATCTTTCTCGACATTAACATGGCCTTCCACAACGACCCGAACTTCAACATCCTTCAGGGCCACCGCGCATTCGCTGCCGCCTGTCACGACCGTCACAAAGACTTTCTCCTCTTCGGCGAAAACTGGTACGACGGCCTCATGCCCATCCACCCGCTGGTCCACAGCGTCAACGAAAAAACCGCCGGCCTCATGCACCGTTGGTCACACGTCTTTAACCGGCATTGCCGCGCCACCTATCACCTCGTCCACCCCGCCCCCGGCCCCGCGGGCCGAGGCAGCACCGGCGTCTACGAAGCAGGCTTCATGGACCCCTTCGAGCCCGACCCCGCCTCCGACGCCATCCCCGCCATCAGCTTCGTGCACGACACCCTGCGCGACTGGGCCCCTCACGTCGACCGGCGCATTGATGCCGCCCGCCGCTTCATTCAACGCACCGGCATCTGACGCTGAAACGCGCACTTCCCTGCGGCATGCCCTCGTCAGCGTGCGCAGCCTTCTTCTGCGCCATACGCAAGCTTGCTTACTTGCCCTTCCCGCTCACCCGTTCCCACGCATCCCGCACAGCCTGTTGAGCGGCATTCCACGTCATCTGCGTTCCGCCTTTCACCTGCTCCCATCCCGTGGCCAGCTTGCTTTCCACGTCTTCCCAGGTCTGACCGCCGAACTTCATCGCGCTTTCCGCGCCGTACCGGAATGCGGGAGCATAGTCTTCATACGCAGCGCCCTTCTTGTAATACGGGCGCGAGGCGTAATTCTTCTTCCAGTACGCCTCATCAAACGACACGCCACGCGATGCCACGCCCTTCACAAGGCTGATCATCTCCGTCAGCAATCCCGCCCCCGTGTCGATCGCCTTGGTCGCCATGTTCACACCGGTATCCATGGTGGAATCCACCGCACGCTTGGCTTGCGCCTTGGGCTGTACAGTTTTGCCCGCCCGCGTGGTCTTGCCCTTGGGTTTGGCCTTCGTGGTTCGCTTGGCGGGCGTCACCACCGCTTTAACCTTCTTCACAGTCTTCGCCGCTTTCTTCACGGTCTTCTTCACCGCTGTGGTCAGCGCAGCCTTGTGGCCGGCCACCACCCGCTTGGGAGATTTGGAAGCCTTGGGAGATTTGGTGGTCTTTGCGGACTTGGAAGACGTTTTCGCTTGCTTTGCCATGGAAGGCTCCTCTGTATTGGGTTTCACTGAAACCGATCTTGGGTCGATAGTTAAACCCTACCCGCCTCCACGGCGCGCGGGTATAGAGGATTCCCTCTCACATCCTGGCGAAAATCCCGATATCCGCCTCATGCTCATTCGGGAAACAACAGCACCACGTTAAACCGCAATCCCCAGTCCGGCGTGCCTGTGGGCCCCTCCGCGTAGTACTTCGCACCCACCCCGATGTTCATCCGCTGGCCGTTGATGTTCATCACCTTGCTCACCTGGCCGATCACCGGCACCACCCACTTTTCGTTGGTCCAGTCATAAGTGGATTCCGATGAAAGCTGAAGTGAAACGCCATTCTTGAACGTGTACGACCCAAACGGCTGCAGGAAAGTCGCATTCACGCTCGGCCGCCCTCCGTCTCCCGCAAACGACCAGATATGGTTCGCCAGCATCCCAAACGTCCACGGCCCCTGCTGCGTCAGCACCACACCCGTCGGACCCGCACCCCACTTGCCCGCCCCAAACGAGGTATCCGTCGCCGTCGGCAGCACCATCGCCGGCCCCACGCCCCACATCACCTTCCCGCTCTTGGCCGGTGAAAAAAAGAAGCTCTGCGTCGTATCCCCCAGCCCCACATCGTCCGGCTGGCCGGATACATAATCCGTCTGATACGAAACATTCAAAATCGTACGGCTGATCACATTCACATCTTCATTCAGCTCCAGCGGAATCACCGGCTGCAGGTTCATGTAGTACTTAAACCCATTCCCGGTCTGCCCGCCCTTAAACTCAAAATTGCTTTGAAACGGCACGCTGATCAGCTTCGCCACCGGGTTCTGCAGTTGCTTGGCAAGCTCTTCATCAGACATCTTCGCATTCCCCGCGGGCGCCTTGGCCGCAAGGTCCGTCTCCGTACCGCTTGACGCGCTGGCCGCCGGTTGTGTTGCAGCCGGCTCCACCGGTGCGTCCGCGCCCTGCACGCCCGCAACACCGGTCAACACCGCCAGGCATGCCGCCATCATGTTGATTTTCATGCTTATTCTCCGCATTGAGTTGCGTAAACGACCGGAACGTCAGGAACCACCCCGCAACACCGGCTGTAAACAACATACTCGCTTTGCTATCGTGTTAATAGTGTTTCCCTTGGAGACGAAACTTTGGTCCCTTCCCCGAAAATCTCCCCACCTGCCGCGGCCTCACCCAAACGCTCGGGCGCCAAAGTCAAAATCGGTCGGGCGCTCTTTTTCGCGATGTTATGCGTAGTGATCGCAACAGTCGCCATTGAGCAGTGGCCCCGCACGCCCAAGGCGCTCTCCACGCCGCAGGAAACCCGGCAGGCTGCAAACGTCCCGCCCCCGCCCGTCGAAGGCATGGCCTGGATTCCCGCCGGTGAGTTCTCCATGGGCACCGACGACACCAACAGCATGCCCAACGAGCGCCCCGCCCACCGTGTCCGGGTCGACGGCTTTTACATCGACAAGACCGCCGTCACCAACGCCCAATTCAAAAAATTCATCGACGCCACCGGCTACGTCACTGTCGCCGAGCGCAAACCTGATTGGGAAGAGCTCAAGAAACAAGTCCCCCCCGGCACCCCCAAGCCTGATGACAGCCTCCTTGTGCCCGGCTCACTGGTCTACACGCCCCCCAAGCACGAAGTCCCGCTGGACAACCTTGCCGCCTGGTGGACATGGACGCCCGGCGCAAGTTGGCGTCACCCCGACGGCCCCAGTTCCTCCATCCAAGGCAAGGACAATTTCCCCGTCGTCCAGGTCTCCTGGGACGACGCCTGCGCCTACGCCCTCTGGGCGGGCAAACAGCTCCCCACCGAAGCCCAGTGGGAATTCGCCGCCCGCGCAGGCGCTGAACAAAAACGCTACCCCTGGGGCGATGAATTCCTCCCCGCAGGCAAGCACATGGCCAACACCTACCAGGGCAAGTTCCCCGTCAAGGACACCGGCGATGACGGCTTCACCACAGTCGCCCCCGTCGGCTCTTTCCCCCCCAACGCCTACGGCCTTTACGACATGGCCGGTAACGTCTGGAATTGGTGCCGCGACCTCTACCAGGAAGACCTCCACCAAACGCATCAACACGACGGCTGCCTCATCAACCCCACCGGCCCCCGCCAAACCCGCGATACCGGCGCCCCCCGTCGCGTCATCAAAGGCGGTTCCTTCCTCTGCAACCCCAGCTACTGCGAAAGCTACCGCCCCAGCGCCCGCCGCGGCACCCCGTCAGACACCGGCTCCTCCCACGTCGGCTTCCGCTGCGTCCTCCCCAAGCCCACCGACCCCCGCTCTTAACCCGCTCCCCCCTTTCATTGAGGCTTTTTGCCCGTAAACTCTCAGGCAGGTCGGATTAGACGTCTTCGTCGTAATCCACACGCGCCTGCGCCCATGTCGACCAGCCCGCAACGCCCCAATTTCCGCGTATTCTTCACCCTTTCCCAACCCTGATTTTTCCGTCTCTTAACTTCGCGTCTTCGTGACTTGGCGGTTAGCTCTTACTCTTTACTTCCACTCACCCCGTGACGGATTCAACCCCACCAACCCTCCGTACGTGACGCCATCCCGCCCAACCTCAATCGCCTTCTTCCTGAGCCCCGCCAATCCCCTCTCCATCCGCACAGCCAACCGCCCCGCCTCACCCTTATCCGCCTTGGCCCCAAACAACGCCCCCTCAAACGCCTCCAGCACCCCGGCCATCTCACCCTCCCCAACCTTCCTGGCAAACCCCGCAACGCTCTCT
>CAZIWA010000042.1:0-10692 GCA_964542875.1 uncultured Phycisphaeraceae bacterium | reverse complement strand
CCTTCACTGCACCCGTTTCCGGCTTCGCCACAACGGGAGCCGGAGCCACCTCAACTGTCCGCCCCGCGATCCGAACCGTCTTGAGCTTCTCATCATCCAGGTCCCACCACGTCAGCGTGTAATCCGGAATCACCAGTGTCCCCGCGGTCTGGCACACATACGTCATCGTCTCCACCCGCTTGCCCTTCAGGTCGCCCCGGTTCACCTCATCGTTCACCTGCGCGGGTTTGGCGTACACCGCCATACCTGTCACGCTCGGCATCGGCAGCTCAGGAAACGCCATCCCCGGCACATCGCTGGCCTCAAAGGTGATCTTGTGCGTAAACGCATCCCCCACTTTCGCCATCCCCGCTTCTTGAGGCGTCCACTCATCGCTCACCGTTAAATCCGTCGTACTGATCAGCGATGACAGCCCCTTGGCGCCCGCTGGCAGTTCCGCTTGGAACGATACCGGCTGGGTCGACATCGCCTGCTCCGTCGGCTTAGCCGCCCCCACCCCGGATGTATCAAACCTCACCCCAAACGCCGGAATCTCCACCTTCCCTGACCTCTGCGCAAACACCCACAACTCATACCGCTGGCTCGTGTAGCTCGCCCCATCCACCTGCACCGTTCCCTGCACCGGATGATCCATCGGCGGCAAAATCACCACCCCCGCCTGCTTCGGCAAATCAAACACCGGCGACCCCGAGAAAAACGTCGGCGACAAAAGCTCCACCACCAGCGTCACCCGCTGCCCCACCCACACCTTCTCCGGCGCCTCCAACGACGTCCGCACCTTCGCCTCTTGTGCAAACCCCACCCCTGCCGCCATTAGCATCACCAGCACCGCCACCATCCGCCACACGTAAACCTTTCTCATGGCGTCCCCCCTTGCTCTTGAAGCTGGGAGGCAAACTTCGCTTTCAGGAAGTCAGCCGGCTTGGTCTGCACTCTTCGCAGCCACTGTGCCTTGAGTTGCTCATCGCTCAGCGCATCCCCGGTGTTGAGCGTCACATCGTGCGCCCGCTCACCCTTGGCCTTGTCGTCAAACACGATTTCATCGGACTTCTCCTGCCCGCCCGTGCCGTCATCCGGCACATTGTGAATCCTGTCTCTCCGTGCAATGGCAATCGCTTTGTTGTCCATCGCCTCGCCCCATCCCGGCTTGGCCGCCAGCGCCCTGTCGTACGCCTTCACAGCGGCGTCATACGCCCCATGCATCAAAAACGCATTCCCCTGGTTGTACGCCCCCGCCGCGCCGGGAACCTGGGCAAACACACGCGCCGCCTCTTCAAATTCCCCGTTCCGGTAATACGCCGCACCCTGCCTCTCCGGGTCCTTGTAACGCTCTGCGGCCTCCTGCAGCTTGCCCGCCCTCTCCAGGCGCTGCGCCTTGTAATCCGCGCTGAACCAGAAGTCCGATTCACTCGCTGACCCAATCGCCAGCACCGCCAGCAACACTGCCGCGCAGCAATAAACCAACCAATGGGTCCACTGTCGGGTCATTTTGCCCCCACCCTTTGCGCCGTCCCCGCCAGCACGCCCTTGCGAAACAAAAACACCCACACAACCAGGATCACCGGCACCAGCGCATACCCTGATTCATGCCAGCGATTCGATGCCGCATTCACCGCCCGGGCCTCAAACTCCATCGTCCGTCCGATCGCCCGTACGTCCCCGTCATCCGGCGTCATCGTCACCACGGAGATGCCCGCCTTCTCTGCTGCCTGCTTTAGCTTGTCCAGCTCCGCACCCGGCAAAAGCGGCGCAAGAATGCTTACCCCTCCCCCGACTCCCGCCAACGCTCCTGCCTGCCCGGGATCAATCCCATCCGTCATCCAAAGCACCGCTCCCGGCCCGCCGGAGGCATCGATCATTTTTCTTGCTTTCGCCAGCGCTGCCGGGGCCACATCCCCCTCCACAGGCATCACCTTCGGGTCCAGCGCCTGGGCAAACGTGCTGATGATCCCCCCATCGCTCGTCATCGGGGAAACCACATGCACCGATCCGGCATAAACCACCAACCCCGTTTGCCCCCGGGACCGCATCGCCAGCAGATCGCGCACTTTCTGCACCGATCTCGCCAGCCGATCCGGCTGCACATCCTGCGTCTGCATGGAAGGCGCAACCTTAAGCACTACCACCAGCCCGGCGGCATCATTCGCAAACGGCGACCGCTCACGGCTCCACGCCGGCCCGGCAAGCGCCGCCACGCAAAGCACCCATCCCGACGCAATCAGCGCCACAGCCCGGCCATGGCTCCGCTCCCGTCCCTGAATCATCAAGTGAGGCAGCAAATGTCCCGCGATAATCCCACGCCACCGGTTCAACGGACCCCGGTGCCGATACATCCCACACACCATCAGCGCGCAGGGAATCAGCGCCAGCAGCCACCACGGACGCAGAAAGTGGAAGTCGCCCATCATGCAGGCTCCTTCACCGGTTCCGGCAGTTCCTTCACACGGCCCACCGGCGACAGTTGGCCCAGGTACGGCAGCATGGAAATCAGCAGCCCCACCCCCAACGGCCAGAAGTACACATCCCGCTTGGGCCTCCGGCTGATGGTCTGTGCCTTCTGCGTCTCAAGCGCATCCAGCTTGCCGTACACCGCGGCAAGCTCCCCGCGGTCATTCGCGTGGGAGTACACCCCGCCCGTCTCCTGGGCCATCTGCTTCAAGGTTTCCTCATCAAGCTTTTCCTCCCCCGCCGCCTTGGGGTCTCCCACTGCAATGGTGTGGATCACAATGCCCTTGTCATGCGCAATCTGCGCCGCCTTGGCAGGCGGCACCTGGCTGGCCGTATCGTTTCCATCCGTCAATACGATCAACACCCGCTCCTTCATCTGGCTCGCATCAAACACGTTGATCGCCAGCCCAACCGCATCCCCCAATGCCGTCTGTGGCCCCGCCATCCCCACCCGCGTCTCCTTTAATAGCTCCCTGCACACCGCCAGATCCTGCGTGAACGGCGCCTGCACGAACGGCGCATTCCCAAACACGATCAACCCCACCCGGTCCCCCTGCCGGCACTTTAAAAAGTCATCCAGCACTTCCTTCACCGCCGTCAGCCGATCCACCTTCGCTCCTGACGCATTCGTAAAGTCCTTCGTCTGCATCGATCCCGACAAATCCACCGCCAGCAGCATGTCGCGCACCGGCACCGTCTTGGTCACCGCCGGTTCCACCCACTGTGGTCGGCAGCACGCCGCCACCAGGCACACCCACGCCACCGCCATGCACGCCATCAAAAATCCATTCGCCCGGCTCTCCGGCGCACCTGCCTCCGGGCTGTGCCCTGTCGCCTGCGCCAGCCGATCCAAAAATGGCACACCCAGCGCCGGTCGCGGCATCCGCCTGCCAGGCGCCAGCCACCACACCAGCACAGGCACCGGTAAAAACAAGAGCACCCAGGCGTAAGCAAGCGTCAGCATGCCCGCCCCCCGTCATGCTCGCGGCCCGCTTTGTGATGGGTGATCCAAAGCCGCATTGCACTGGTCAATCCTTCTAAATCGCCCTTGGAAGCCTTTTGCGCAACACTCGGCGAGTACGCCCCATCAAGCAGCAGTTCACCCACCCGCCCCGTAAAAACCTCACGCCCCATCCCCGCGTTCAAAAACCCAAGCCAGGCATCTCCCCTCAGTCCCGCCACGCTCCCCCGCGGATACGCCGACAGCGCCACGCGCCGCACCAGACCGCTCAGGCCCGCAAGCGCCTGCCCTCGCGTTTCCTCAGCGTGCAAAAGCCTTTCCAGCCGCTCCAGTTCCGCCATCGCCTGCCGCCGGTACAAATTGGCCTGCTGCCGCCGCAGCCACCACAGCCCGATGATCAACCCAGCCAGAACCAAAAACCCCGCCAGCACAAACCATCCCGGCCCCAACGGCCACCACGAAACCGGCTCCGGCGCAATGATGTCATGCAGCCGGTCCAGGCTTGCCGGGTCTGGCTGGGTCTGGTTTAGCTGTGTCTGTGCTGCCGTCACGCCTTGCTCCTTGCGCCCCCGGCGGGCCCCTGGGTCAGCATCCTTCTAAGCTGAGGCAGCGTCGGCTCCGCGCATGAAATCGGCAGCACCGGCATCTGTCTGCCGATCCAAAACCGTGAAATCTCGTCCACCAGCCTGTCATGCCCGGCCCGAAACTTCTCCCTTGCGCTCGCACCGGCCGCCAACTCCATCTGGCGAACCCCATCCCCCACCACCAGCCCGTCCCCCTCCGGCAGTTCAACCTCCATCGGGTCATAGATGTAGCTGAAAATCAGATCGTTATGCGCCGCGATCGCGCTGTTGATCTGCCGTGTCTTCGCATCCCTCCCGAAGCCATCGGTAATCTGCGCCACCAGAAAGTCGTGCGTCGCCAGTTGCCTGGCTTTCCCCAAAGCTTCATTCAAGGCCTCGGGGTTGGCCCGGATTCCTCTGGTCCATGAAAGCGCCTGATTCATCTTCACCACGGCTTGCAGTATCTGCATGCCTGTGCCTTCGCTTCGCCTGGGCTCAATGCACACAATCTGACGATCATTAAAAACCACCGCGCCCACCCGGTCGCGCTGTTCCAGCACGCGCCACACACACGCTGCGGCCACTTGCGCCGCCGTCACGGACTTGAAGTTCAGTTTGCTCCCGAAAAACATGCTCAGCCGCTGGTCGATCACCAGCAGCACCGGCCGCTCCCGCTCCTCGTTGTACACCCGGGCATACGGCTTGCGCATCCGCGCCGTCACCTTCCAGTCGATGTTACGCGTGTCGTCTCCGGTCTGATAAGCCTTCAGTTCGCTGAAGTCTAACCCCCGCCCGCGCAATTTGGACCCATGCTGCCCTGCCAGCACACTCTGCGCCGGCTGCCGCGGAAGCAGCGTATACCCCTTAGGCTGCTGCCGAAGCTTCACCAGCTCCGCCAGTTCCACATGCACCCCGCCGCCTTTTCCCACACCGGTCGTCATCGCACATTACGTCCTGAAGGCCAAGACTCTTCAATCCCCACATTCACCAAAAACCCCCTATTCTCCGGCTTAAATTACACTTTATAAATTTCAATTCATAAATCATTTCACGCCACCGCCACCACCTTGATCAGCTCATCCACCACCTGGTTCTTCGTCACCCCATCCGCCGCCGCGTCGTAGGTCAGTATCAGCCGATGCCGCAGGCAATCATGAGCCACCGCCCGCACATCTTCCGGCGACACATGGTCCTTCCCGTTCATCCATGCATACGCCCGCGAAGCCCGGTCCAGCGCCAGCGTGCCACGCGGGCTGGCCCCAATCCGCACCCACTTCTCCAGATTCACCCCCAGCCCCTTGGGCCTGCGCGTCGCCCCCACCAGCGCCACGATGTAGTCTTCGATCGCTTCGGAGCTGAACACCTTGCCCACCTCTTTGCGCGCATCCAAAATTGTCTGCCCGGGGATTTTCGCCTTCTTCTCCCCGGCCTCCCCCGCTTCCTCGCCCCGAACCAGCTTCAGCACTTTTTTCTCCGTCCCGTCTGATGGGTAATCGATCAGCACATGCAACAGAAACCGGTCCATCTGCGCCTCCGGCAGCGGATACGTCCCCTCCTGCTCAATCGGGTTCTGCGTCGCCATCACCATGAACAATTCCGGCAGCTTCGTCGTCTTCCCCGCCACCGTCACCTGCCGCTCCTCCATCGCCTCCAGCAGCGCCGACTGCGCCTTGGCGGGCGCACGGTTGATCTCATCCGCCAGGATCAGATTCCCAAACACCGGCCCCGGCTGAAACTTGATGCTCCCCGAAGCCCCCTCCCCCACATACACCTCCGCACCGGTGATATCGCTCGGCAGCAGGTCAGGTGTGAACTGAATGCGCTTAAACTCCGACTCCAGGTTCGCCGCCAGAGTCTTGATCGTCCGCGTCTTGGCAAGGCCCGGCAACCCTTCCACAAGCACATGCCCGTTGGCCAGCAGCGCCACCAGCACCCGGTCGATCACGGCTTCCTGCCCGATCACGGACTGTGCAATCCGCCCCTTCAAATCCTTAACTGCGTCAATCGCTGCCATGCATTGCTCTCCAACTTGCTTTGCTTCGCGCAAACACCGGACCGGCATCATGCCGGCCCGGTGTTTTATGTCGCGCTTGAATTCAGACCCGAACCAGATTACTGACCCTTCACGCTTGCGTTAAGTTTTTCCAGCGCCTGATCGATCGAGAAGGTCGCCGGCTTTTGCCGAGGCGGGAACTCCTTGTACGTCGACAGGTACTGGCCCACTTTGGCCACCGCCGGAAGAATCAAAAACGCCCGGTCCATCATCCACTTTTCATACCCGATGGAGCCATCCACCGCATACTCATAAGGGTCGCTCTTGAGGTCGATGATCAGCGGCGCCCGCAGGGTCGTCATCGGTTGACGCCAGATCTCCATGCCCACGGCCTTCTGAAGCGCGAAAGTGTACTTGAACCGCTCGTCCCGGTAGGCCACCAGGTTGCCGTCGTCATCGAAGTACACAAATTCATTTCGGGCCGACTTGGGCGATTGCCCCGTCAGGTACGACACTTGGTTGTACCCGTCCAAATGCACCTTGAAGCTCTTGTCGCCCGCCTTCACGCCCTTGGCTGCGCTCTCGCGCAGGTTGGCGTCGCCGCCGGCCGCCGCCACAAACGTGGGCAGCCAGTCTTCAGCCGAAAAAAGCTCGACAAAATTGGTCCCGGGTTTGATCTTGCCCGGCCAGCGAACCACTGCGGGCACACGGAAAGCGCCTTCCCAGTTTGTGTCTTTTTCAGACCGGAAAGGTGAAGACCCACCGTCGGGCCACTGGTTTTTCATAGTCCCGTTGTCGGTGGTGTAAAGCACAATGGTGTTATCCGCGATCTTCAAATCATCCAGCAGCTTCAGCAGTTCACCCACCATCGCATCATGCTCGGTCATGCCGTCGGCTTGAATCCCAAGCCCGGTTTTGCCGTTGGAAGCAGGCTTAAGATGGGTATTGATGTGCATGCGCGTCGCATTGAACCAGCAGAAGAACGGCTTTCCGGCCTTGTTCTGCCGCTCAATGAAATCCTTCGCGCCCGCCAGAAATTCCTCGTCCACCGTTTCCATGCGCTTCTTGGTCAGCGGGCCGGTGTCTTCGATCTTCCCGTCGGAGGTTGCTTTGATCACCCCGCGCGGGCCGAATTTCTTCTTGAATGCCGGGTCCTTGGGGTAGTCCGGGTTCTCCGGTTCCTCTTCCGCGTTCAAGTGATAAAGGTTCCCGAAAAACTCATCAAACCCGTGCGCCGTCGGCAGGTACTTGTCTTGGTCGCCCAGGTGGTTCTTGCCAAACTGCGCCGTCGCATACCCCAGCGGCTTCAAGAACTCCGCAATCGTCGGGTCTTCCTTTTGAAGCCCCACAGGCGCGCCGGGCAAGCCCACCTTCGTGAGCCCCGTCCGGAACGGGCATTGACCGGTGATGAACGCCGCACGACCCGCCGTGCAGCTCTGCTGGCCGTAATACGTCACAAACACGCCGCCTTCATTGCCGATCCGGTCAATATTGGGCGTCGTGAAACCCATCAGCCCGCGGCTGTACGCGCTGATGTTGGATTGTCCGATATCGTCACCGAAAATCACCAGGATGTTCGGCTTCTTCTGATCCTGCGCAAACGCGCTCGTCGCGATTGCCAACGCGCACACGAATGCCGCGACAATCCTGGACGGTCTGATCCATGTCTGCATATAAACCCTCCCTGAAAAGGTTTACTTCTCTTCTGACCGGAAAACCATTTTCCAGTCCTTCTTCATGTCGATCAGCACCCACCCGCTCTTTGGAGCCTGGTCCAGTGCTTTATCGAGAGTTCCTATGTGTGACTTTCTGTCGTAGGCCGTTTCCCGCTGCGCATCCGTGTGATGCACGATCATTCCCAGCCGCGCGCCCGTGCCCGCGGTCGTCCACTGCAACATCTGAAAGTCACCGTCGGAATTGCCGAATGCAATCACCGGCCGCTTGCCGATGAACTTTTGAATCCCGATCGGCTTCCCTTCCTTGTCATCGATAAAATCCACTTCCGGCAGCTTCACCAGCACCGGCTTTCCATCCCGTACTTCATACTTGAGCTTGCCGGAGCTGCCGATCACCTGCTCAGGCGGAATCCCGTAAGTCTCCTCCGCAAACGCCCGCATGAACTCCACCCCGCCGCCGGAAACGATGTACGTCTTAAACCCATTGGCCCGCAGGTAATCCAGCACTTCCTGCATCGGCTGATACGTCAATTCCGAGTACGGACGGTTGTACTTGGGATGCCGCGCCGTCTTCAGCCACTCTTTCACCACCGCTTCAAACTCTTCGGTCGTCATCCCCGTATGCGTCACCGCCATGATCTCAATCAGCCCCTTCTCCCCGGACGCCATCAGCCCCTTGGCATCCCCCGCAATCGCCGACTTAAACGGCTCTTTATCCTTCCATTCCGGGTGCGCGGGCGCCATCGCCTTCACCCGGTCCAGCGCAAACACAAATTGAAAATAAAGCGGCTGCTCGCACCACAGCGTCCCGTCATTATCAAACACCGCGATCCGGTCTTTAGGCAGCACGTAATCCCGGCTCCCCTTGTCCGTCACCTTCGCCACGTAATCGACAATCGCTTTTTTGGAAGCCCCTTCGTTCCACGAAGGCAGCGGCTCATGCGCAGCAGCGCACCCCACCTGGGCGATCATCACACACAATACCACCAACGCGGCAAGGAATCGTGTCATTCATCGCTCCCGGGGGACTGGAACCAGATCGCAGGAATTTAAAGTCTACCACCAACCCGTCGCCGTCCAGCCAAAAATATGCACACCCTCTTCGACCACAACAAAATGTCAATCTCCCCCCTGCAACGCCCCTTCACATCCCCGAACTCTTCTCTAAAAACATCTGACATCTAACTTCATACATCTAACATCCTTCTTCCCTCCCACACGCTATCCTCATGAGCCTCCTCAACGAAAGACCAGCCCATGAGCGACCCCAAACTCCTTGCCCACTGGCCCCTTGAAACCGATGCCCGCGACCTCACCGGCCGGCACCACGGCACCGCGAACAACATCACATGGGAAAACGCCGCCGCCCTCTTCAACGGCTTAAACAGCGCCATCCACGTGCCGGATTCTCCCGCCCTTCGTCTGGGCTCCGGCGCTTTCTCCGTCAGCGCCCGCGTCAAATGCCTCCCCACCATGCGTGGCGCGCATGGCGACATCCTTTCCAAGTTCGACTCCTCTCTCCGCTGCGGCCTCAACCTCTGGGTCGCCGGCAGCGCCGCGGGCTACTCCTCCTTTGGTGATTCCCGCCACGTCCACGTCGGCATTGATGACGGCTACCTCAGCCCCTGGGAAGACGTCGGCCATCCCGGCTTTGATAACCCCCTCGTCTCCTGCCTCGTCGTCTTTGAAGGCCACCTCTACGCCGGCATCACCGACGCCGCAGACCCTCAAAACGCCTGCAAGGTCTACCGCTGGTCCTCCGGCAGGCAATGGGTCGATTGCGGACGCGTCACCCCTGATCTCGCCTGCCCCAGCGTCATGTCCATGATCGTCCACAACGGCGCACTCTACGTCGGCACCGGCTCCTGGGATTGGGGCCGCGCAGAAGAAGGCCGCCGCGCCAATCCCCCCATCTCCATGACCCGCCTCTGCCGCTATGAGCCCGACGGCACCTGGCGCGACATGCGCCTCCCCGGCAAAGGCCAACGCGTCCTCTGCATGGCCAGCTTTCAGGGCAGCCTCTATGTCGGCATGGACCGCGGCGATCAAGGCCGCTGCTACAAGCTCGACGGCGACACCTGGACCGACGCCGGCATCCTCGACGACCGCGACAACTTTGAATGCCTCATGCCCCTTGATGGCGTGCTTTACGGCGCTTCTCACTTCGCCCTCTTCCGCATGGAGGAAGGCCACCGCTGGGTCTGCATCGGCCGCAAACCCTTCGGCATCACTCAGATCCACTCCCTGGCCACCTATCAAAGCAAGCTCTGGGCCGGCACCTGGCCCCAGGGCTACGCCCTCCGTCGCGAGGCCGATGACCACTGGACCAACACCGGCATCCTCGGCCTCGCCACCGACCGTCCCGGCGTCGCCCAGATCAACGAAATCAACGCCCTTGGCACCCACAACGGCATGCTCTACGCCGGCGTCCTCCCCAAAGCGGAAGTCTATCGCTACCAGCACGACGGCCACTGGTCACAGCTCGGCAGCCTCGCCGGCAGCCCCAATTGGGATGATTCCATCTGCCCCAGTTGGATGCGCGTTCTGAGCCTCACCACCCACAAAGGCCGCCTCTTCGCCGCCACCGGCGCTTCCCAGGCCCGCACCCAGGACCTGGACCCCGACAAAACCGCAGGCCGCGTCCTCGCATGCGACGCCGGCCTCGCCGCCAGCCACGAGCACGACATCTCCACCGGCTGGACACACATCACCGCCGTCCGCACCCCGCGGGACCTCAAGCTCTACATCAACGGCAAGCTCTCCCAGACCGCACTCATGCCCGCCAATCAATACTTCGACCTCGGCAACGCCCAGCCCCTCACCATCGGCTCCGGCCCCACCGCATCCTTCAACGGCGCCATCCGCGATGTCCGCCTCTACTCCGGCGTCATCATCCCCACCTAAACACGACAATGCGACATCCGCTCTTTCCCCCTCTCCCCCTGGGAGAGGGCCGGGGTGAGGGCCGCCTTCGAATGCGAAAACGCACCGAATCGTTCTTAGCCAGCCTGCTGAAAACCGCCATCCAACCTCTTCACTTCACACTTCACA
>CAZIWA010000041.1:0-41084 GCA_964542875.1 uncultured Phycisphaeraceae bacterium | reverse complement strand
AGACCCCAGACCCAAGACCCCAGACCCTTCCCACCATGCCCCTCTTCGACTCCAAATTCCTTAACCGCCTCGAATACCTCGCGCTTGTCTCGCGTCAGGTCTTCCAAGGCCAGCTCATGGCGGCAAAACGGACCCGCCAGCTCGGCTCCGGCATTGACTTCGCCGACCACCGACCCTACACCCCCGGCGACGACTTCCGCTACCTCAACTTCAACGCTTACATCAATCACGACGAGCTTCTCCTCAAACGCTTTCACGAAGAACAAGACCTCCACATCCAGATCATTGTCGACTGCTCCGCCAGCATGGCCTCCGGTGCGCCCGCCAAGTTCGATCACGCCCGAAAGCTCGCCGCCGCCCTGGCCTACATCGCCCTTGCTGACCTCGACCGCGTCGCCATCGTCGCCGTCGCCGACGGCCTGGCTTCCCAGCTCCCCATGACCCGCGGCAAAGGCCGCATCCACGCCGTCTTCGACTTCCTCGATCAGCTCAAGCCCTCCGGCACCCAAACCAACCTCGCTCGCGCCATGGATGCCCTCGTCAAACGCAAGCCCCACCCCGGCCCCGCCATCGTCATCAGCGATTTTTACGACCCCGAAGGCTTTGAGCCCGGCTTAAACCGCCTGCGCTACCACAAGCACGAGCCCCACATCATCCAGGTCTACGACCCCTCCGAAGCCGCACCCGACATGCTCGGCGATCTTGAGCTCGTCGACGCCGAAACCGGCCAATCCCGAAAGGTCACGCTCTCTGAGGCCTCGCTCCGGCAGTACAAGGAGCAGTACGACAAGTTCGTCGCCGCCCTCCAGCACTACTCCCGCACATACGGCGTCACCCTCACCCGGGCCTCCACCCACACCCCTTTTGACGAAGTCATTTTGAAAATGATGCGCCAGTCTGGGGTCGTCAGATGACATTTCTCTCTCCCATGGCCCTCCTCTGGGCGCTGGCCGCCATCCCCGTCATCGGGCTTTACCTGCTCAAAGTCCGCCAGCGCAGGCTCACCGTGCCCACGCTTCTCTTCTGGGACAAGGTTTTTCAGGAAAAGTCTCCCCAATCCCTCTTTCAAAAGCTCCGCCACCCCTTGTCGCTCCTCGCCCAGCTCGCCCTCCTGGCCCTGCTGGTGCTTGCCCTGGCCGATCCGCTTTTCTCCAGTTCCGCGCTAAGCGGCCGCAAAGTCGTCCTCATCATCGACAACTCCGCCAGCATGCGCGCCACCGACGTTGGCCCTTCCCGGCTTGATCAGGCCAAATCCAGGGCCTTGGCCATCGTCGACAGCCTCCGCTACTTCGACAACCTCGCCGTCATCACCGTCGCCGGCCAGCCGCAGATCGTCTCCGGCATGACGGACCGCCAGGCCACGCTCCGCCAGCGCATCCAGGCCATCGCCCCCACCGACGGCCCCACCCGCATCACCCCTGCCGTCGATCTGGCCCGCACACTCCTGGCCAGTGAGAAAAACCCATCCATCGTCCTCATCTCCGATGGCGCATTTGATGTCCCGCCCACCTGGTCCAAGGACAACATCCAGTTCATCGGCGTCGCTTCCACAGGCGCCTCGGCCAGGACCGACAACCTCGGCATCACCGCATTTCAGGCCCGAAGATCCCTTGGCGATCCCATCGGCTACGACATCTTCATCAAAGTCCAGAGCTTCTCTTCAAAACCCGCCCGGTGCACCCTGGAAATCTCGCTCAACGACGCATTGATCGACGCGCTCCCCCTCACCCTGGAGCCCGGCCAGGCGTGGCAGCAGACCGTCACCAAATCCTCCGCCAAAGCCGGTCGCCTGCACGCCAGGCTCATTCACCCCGACGCCCTCGCCACCGATAACCTCGCCTTCGCCTCCCTTCCCGCCGCCACCCGCCACACCGTCGATCTCACCGGCACGCAGAGCTTCTTTCTGCGCAAAGCCTTTGAATCCATCCCCCTCGTCGACATCACCTCCGGCAGCCCCGCAGCCGGCAGCGCAGACATCACCGTCCTTCACAAAACCGTTCCGCAAACCCTCCCACCCGGCAACCTTTTAATCATCGATCCCCAATCCGCCACCGACCTCTTCGCCCACGCCGGCTCCGGCTTCACCGGCTCCATTCAGGCCGAATCCAAGCCCTCTCCCATCCTTGCCAACGTCCAGTTTCAGGGCGTCTACCTGCCTGAAACCCAAAAGCTCCAGCCCAGGGCAGATGCCGCCGTTCTGGCCACCGGCCCGCAAGGCGAACCGCTCCTTTTCTCCTTCGACCGGCCCGCCGGTCGCGTGCTCGTCTTCGCCGGAAATCTCGACGCCGGAGACTTCACCCTCCGCACCGCCTTCCCCATCCTGCTCGCCAATGCCGTCAACTGGCTCACCGGCACCAACCCCGGTTTCACGCCCGCCAACCTCACCGGCGGCTCCGCCACCCTCGCCCTCCTCCCCGCCAGCCCCGTCCTTCTGGACCCCTCCAGCGCCCCGCGCCCTGTCGCCACCACCCCAGACACCATCACCACCCCCGCGCTGAACCAGGCAGGCTTCTGGACGCTCCAGAACGCCGGCAAATCCATCGACATCCCCGTCAGCCTCACCGACGCCCGCGAAAGCAACCTCACCCCCTCCACACTCCCCGAAAACGCCGCCCAGGCCGCAGTCCTCCCCACCGGCGCGCCGCTGTGGGTCTACCTGCTCGCCATCGGCCTAAGCTTCCTCGCCGTCGAATGGTTCCTCTATCAGCGAAGGTGGATCAGTTGAACACCTTCGCCGCTATTCAGCTTGAGCTCGCCCGTCCCGGCGCCTTGGCTTTCCTGGGCCTGCTGATCGTCGTTTTCCTCATCGCCCGCCGCACTTTGGTTGATCTCCCCGCCTGGCAGCGCCGCGCCTCACTTGCCGTGCGCGCCATCGCCATCGTCCTGCTGACCTTCGCCCTCGCCGGGCTCACCCTGCTCTCTTCCACTGATAAGCAATTCGTCATCTTCCTGCGCGACCAAAGTCAGAGCATCGACGAAGCCGCCTCGAAAAAAGCCACCGACTTCATTGTCCAGGCCACCGCTGCCAGTGCCTCCGCCCCTCGGGGCAGCAAGGTCGCCATCCTCCCCTTCGCCAAGGCTCCCGGCGCAATCTACGCGCCGGCCACCCCGGCCCAACCCACCCCCGACACCTCCGCCACCAACATCGCCCTCGCGCTGGATGCCGCCGGCGCTTCCATTCCTCCGTCTTACGTCCCGCACATCGTGCTCATCTCCGACGGCAACCAAACCACCGGCGACGCCCTCCAGCGCGCCGCGTCCTTGGGTCTGCGCATCTCCACCGTTCCGCTCCCCGCCAGCACCAGGCCGGAAGTCCAGGTCCGTTCCGTCCAGGCCCCCTCCGACATTCGCCGCGGCGAACCGTTCTTTCTGGACGTCACCATTGATTCCACCCAGAAGGCCCAGGGTCGCATCGAAGTCTTCCGCGGCCCCCTCAAGGTCGCCGACGACACCCTCTCCCTCGAAGCCGGCGAAAACAAGCTCCGGCTCAAGCAAACCGTCGCCGATGAAAAAACCGCCCAATTCACCGTCCGCATCTCACAGTTCCCCGACACCCTCGCCGACAACAACCAGTCCCAGGCCATCGTCCTGGCCGCCGGCAAACCGCGCGTCCTGCTCATCGAAAGCGATGTGAAGTCCGCCCGCATGCTGGATTCCGCGCTTAAGGAACAAGACATCCAGGTTGAGGTCCGCCCGCCCCAGGGCATGCCCGAAACCCTCACCGACCTGGCAAACTTCGACGTCCTCATCCTCTCCAATGTCCCCGCCACCTCCCTCACCGTCACCCAGATGGAAACCGTCCGAACCTACGTCCAGGACCTCGGCGGCGGACTCATCATGATCGGCGGCGACCAATCCTTCGGCCTCGGCGGCTATTACAAAACACCCATTGAACAAGCACTCCCCGTCCGCTCAGACTTCGAAAATCAAAACGAAAAACCCGGCATCGCCATGCTCATGGTCATCGACCGCTCCGGCTCCATGGGCGGACCGAAAATCGAAATGGCCAAGGAAGCCGCAAAAGCCGCCGTCGAACTCCTGGGCCCCAAAGACCTCGTCGGCGTCATCGCCTTCGATTCCCAACCCCACTGGATCGTCGACCTCCGAAACGCCTCCGACAAAACCTACATCGAAAGCCGCATCGCCTCCATCAAACCCAACGGCGGCACCAGCATCGCCCCAGGCCTCGCCGCCGCCAAAGACGCCCTCCAAAACGCCCCCGCTCGCCTCAAACACGTCATCGTCCTCACCGATGGCATGAGCTCACCGGGAGACTTCGACGGCCTCGCCTCCCGCATGGCCGACCTCAAAATCACCATCTCCTCCGTCGCCGTCGGCCAGGACGCCGACGCCAACCTCCTCACTCGCATCGCCAAAACCGGCAACGGCCGCTTCTATCAGGTCAACGACCCCGCCAGCATCCCCCAGATCTTCGCCCGCGAAACCATCACCGCCTCCAAAGGCGCAATCACCGAAGAACCCTTCCTCCCCCAGGTCGTCCGCCCCACCCCCGTCCTCGCCGGCGTCGGCCTGGACAGCGCACCCTTCCTGCTGGGCTTCGTCCGCACCCGCGCAAAACCCACCAGCCAGCTCATCCTCACCACCGAACAAGGCGAACCCCTCCTCGCCTGGTGGCGCTACGGCCTGGGCATGGCGGTCGCCTTCACCTCCGACGCCAAACCCAAGTGGGCCGCCGAATGGGCCTCATGGCCCGGCTACAGCCGATTCTGGGCCCAGATCATCCGCCACGCCATGCGCCGCGCCGCCTCCGAAAATCTCACGCTTCAGCTCACCCGCCAGGACGCCTCCACCCACATCGCCGTCGACGCCCTCGCCGACAACAACACCTATCTCTCCTCGGGCACAGTCTCCCTCCGCGTGGTCAACCCCGACCTCTCCACCCAGGACATCTCCCTCCCCCAGACCGGCCCCGGCCGGTTCGAGGCCGACTTCCCCACCGCCGCCCCAGGCGCTTACCACTTGGAAATCGCCCAAACCCAGCCCGGCAAGGAGCCTGCCCGCCAGTCCCGCGGCCTCGTCATCGGCTACCCCGACGAACTGCGCCTGAAGCCCACCAACGAACCTCTTCTGCGCGCCCTGGCCCAAACCACCTCCGGCCTCTACAACCCCGAGCCCGCACGGCTCTTTGACCCCACACCCGCACGCGCGCAGGACGCCACGCCTCTCTGGCCCTGGCTCACCGCCGCCGCCATCCTTCTCTTCATTCTGGATGTCGCCCTCCGCAGGCTGGACATGAGCCTCTATTTCCCCAGCACGGCCGATCGGCCATACTTAAGCCGGAGGCAGCCGTGATCGCCCACAACATCATCCAATCCGTCATCCACCGCCAGCGAACTCTCGCCGCGCTCACCGGCCTTCTGCGCGGCCTGGTCATCGGCGCAGCCATCGCTATCGCCGTTGATCTCACCCGCAGGCTCACCGGCGGCTGGTCCACACCGCTTTACTCCCTCCTTCCCCTCGTCGTCGCGCCAGCCCTTGCCGCCTTCATCGCCCTGCGCACCCCGCGCACCCCTGAACACGCGGCAAACGCCATCGATACTGCCTGCAACCTCAAAGACCGCGCCATCACCTCCCTTGAGCTCTCCGCCCTCCCTGAGCCCTCTCCCGTCCAGACTCTCGCCCTCACCGAAGCTCAATCCCACCTGGCCGCGGTCGACCCTGAATCCGTCGTCCCCTCCACGCTTCCTCCCGGCGCGTGGCGCTACGCCCTCTCCGGCATCCTCGCCCTGGCCATCATCAGCCTCCCGCTTTCTCAAACCGCCCGCACCATCTCCGTCTCGCCAGGCGTCACCCAGCACATCCAAGCAGAAGCTAAAAAGCTCGCCGAAGAACTCCAGCACGCCCAGGAGCAGGCCAGGGAAGCCAAAAACCCCGCCATCCAAAAGCTCGCCGGCGATCTGAAAAAACTCGCCGACGACCTCAAAAATTCCGACGCCACCCCCCGCGAAGCCCTTCTGAAGCTTTCCGAAATGCAGGCCGCCATCCGCCAGGAGCAGGCCAAATTCAACACCGCCCTCGCCCAGCAGCACCTTAAATCCCTCGGCCAGGCCCTCGCCTCCACAGACACCACCCGCGAAGCCGGCAAGGCCTTGGAAGAAGGCAAAAACCAGGAAGCCGCCAAAGCCCTCGACGATAAAACCCAGCTCCCCCCTTCCGCTGAAGACCGCAAAAAGCTCGCCGACGAGCTCAAGAAAACCGCCGAGAAAATGAAGGCCGACGGCCTCGATGAAATGGCCAACGCCACCGACCAGCTAAGCCAAGCGGCCCAGAACGCCAACGCCAAAGACTTCTCCCAGGGTGCCAAATCCCTCGGCAAGCTCACCCGCGACCAATCCCAACGCCAGAAAAATCAGGAATGGATGGACAATCAACTCTCCCGGCTCAATGAAGCCAAAGAGCAATCCACCCAAAGCGCCGACGCCCAGCAACAGCCCCAGGACAGCGCTCCCGGCCAAACCCCCGGCCAAGGCAAGGGCCAGGGCGACCAGCCCCCGCAAGCCCAGGCCGACGCTGAAGGTGAAGGAAACAAGTCCGGCGAAGGCGACGGCAACAAATCCAAACCTTCCAGCCAATGGGGCACCGGCAAAGACAACGACCCCTTGGGCGACCCCACCAAAATCGCCGCCAAGCGCCAGCAGGAACAGCTCACCGGAAAACTCGGCGAAACCGGCGACTCCGAATCCCAGACATCCAGTTCCCCCCAGGGCAAAGACACCGCCAAGGCCTCCTACAAACAAGTCCACGAACGCTACCAGAAGCTCTCCGAATCCGTCCTGGAAACCGAACCCCTCCCCCCCGGCCAGCGTCAGACCATCCGCAAATACTTCCAATCCATCCGCCCCGAAGAGCCCGGCCAATAATTTCTGTCCGGTACGGTGCGGCCGAGTCCCCGACGCCCACCACGCCGCCCCCATGTCTCTTCAACATGCAAAACACCACAACAGCCCCACAATCAAACCAGTGCTCCGCCCCTTTTTACTTCAAAATTCTCCTTCTCTTTCTTCGTGCCTTGCGATTAACTCTTCCTCTTCCCCGAACCCCACACCTCTCCCTAAAAAAACAAACAACCCCAGCCTCTCAGCCGGGGTTGTTCTATATCGACCACTCCCCACTGCGCACAAATCTAGGAAGGGTTTGCTTGAACCCGTGTGACAAGGGGGTGCATGAGCAGGGTCATCCCGACCTTCCAGTTAAGGCATGGTCATCGCGCCCGCGCTGCTCCCGGGGGTTCTCTATGGCCCAGGCAAAGGATGCTTCGGTCAATCCGTGCAACAGATGAGGAGGGATCTTCGATTGTCAGTGCCGATATTATACCCACCCGACACGCATTCCACCCCCGTCTAGCCCTGTTATCTTGTCTGCGTGCCTGACACCGCCCTCAAAATCAAGCGCCGCCAAACGCCACTGGTTGCGCTGGCTGTCGCACTGCTGGCGACACTTCATTTCATCCTCGCCGTCACCGCCGGCGCTACAAAATCCCTCACCTTTGATGAACCCCTCCACCTGATTTCCGGCGTCGGCTACTGGCGTCACAACGACTACCGCAACCAGCCCGAAAACGGCAACCTCAGCCAGCGCATCATCGCCCTGCCCGACACCCTTCTTCCCGGCATGCCCCAGGGGCTTGACCACGACCCCTACTGGCAAAAATCCTCCCCGCACGGAGCAAGCGTCTCTTTCCTTTTCGGCCCCAATGTCGACCATGCCCTCCTCTCCCTGCGAGGCCGGATCATGGTCGCCCTTGCCAGTTGCCTTCTTGCGGCAATCGTCTTTTTTGCTTCCAAACGCGCCTGGGGCACTCCCGCAGGCTTCGCCTCGCTCACGCTTTACGCATTAAGCCCCGTCATCCTCGCCAACGCCGGGCTCATGACCTCCGACCTCTTTGGCGCACTCTTTTTCACGCTCGCCACCGCCGCCCTCTGGGCCTGCCTCCAACGCCTCACCCTCCCCCGCGCCCTGGCGCTCGTCGCCTCCGCAGGCGGCCTCGTCCTCGCCAAGTTCTACTTTCCCCTTTTCATCCCCGTCGCCGCCGCCCTGGTCATCGGCGCATTCATTCATAACCGCCCCAGGCGTCTCGCCCTCCTTGGGCGGCGCACCCTTCTGAAATCCCGCCCCCGCCGCGTCGCCGCCGTCCTCCTGCTGCTGGCCGCCACCCTCGTCGGGGTCTGGTTCATCATCTGGGCGGCTTACGGCCTGCGCTACCAGGCCATTAACCCCGCCCTGCCCGCCACCCCCGATACCGCCCTGCAATACACCTGGGACGCCGTCCTCTCCGGCCAGGGCATCACGCTCCAGACCATCGCCTTCTTCAAGACCCACCAGCTCCTGCCGGAAGCGTTCCTCTACGGCATGGCCTACGTCATCGCCAACGGCGGCGGCCGCCTGAGCCTCTTCTGGGGCCACTTTCACCACGCCGGCACCTTCTGGTTCTACCCCGGCATGATGCTCGTCAAAACACCCCTCCCGGTTCTGGCCCTTCTGATCTGGACAAGCATCTGCCTCGCCATCCGCACCGTCCAGACACGCACCGGCCCGGGCCCACGCCTGCGCGCCAAAGCCACCCTTTACCGGGCCTGGCCATGGCTTGCTCTTTCGGGCCTCTTTACCCTTCAGGTCATGGTCTCCCCCATGAACATCGGCATCAGGCATCTGCTGCCCGCCATCCCTGCCGCCTTCATCCTCGTGGGAATCCTTTTCAATAAAACGCTTTGCCCACGCCCCGTCGGCGTCCCTCACCGGCGTCACCTGCTGGGCGTCTGCGGACTCGTCATCGCATCCGCATTGGCCGGCATCTGGGCCTGGCCGAATTACATCTCTTACTTCAACCCCATTGCCGGCGACCCCGCCACCGTCTACCGCCGTTTTGGCGACAGCAACCTGGACTGGGGCCAGGACCTCCCCGCCCTGGCCGCATGGGCACATGAAAACGGTTTTGAATCCGGCGTCCGCTCCGACGGCCAGAAACTCTTCGTCTCTTATTTCGGCAGCGCCCGCCTGCGCGCCTATGGTGTGCCCGGGGAAATCCTCCCCGGCTTTTTCACGCAGCCCGACACCGCGTTGCCCCCCTATGGCTACGCCCCCGGCGTCTATGCCATCAGCGCCAACATCCTCATGCTCCGCCCCAGCGACGCCGGTTACCTCTGGACCGACGACACCGAGCATGAATACCAGCGCCTCAAATCCCTTGTCGCCGTCCTCTGGGGTCAATCGCCCGACACCCCCGAGCGCAAATCCCTCGAAGCCTCGCTCACCCCGCAGGACCGCGCCATGCTCACCTATCGGTTTGAAACGCTCCGCTTTGCCCGCATGTGCGCCTTCCTGCGCAAACGTGAGCCCGCCGCGCAGCTCAACGGCACCATCAATCTCTACCCCGTCACCCAGGACGACCTCATCGGTTTTTTCACCGGCCCCATGCCCTAAACGGGTCCCGCCCGCCCGCTACTTCCAATGTAATGCAAAAAATGCCGCGAATATCTAACGCTTGCTTCCACATCAATCCCACACCCGTCAGTCAACGTCATTGCAGTGTTATCCTTACCCCGTGCTCCAGAAGCCCTCTAGATCCCGCGACTTGAAAATCATCACCGCAGTCCTTGCGGGTCTGATGATCCTATTCCACGCCATCCTCGCCGGCTCCGCTACCATCACCAAATCCGCCACCTTCGATGAACCCATCCACCTCGTCGGCGGCCTTTCCTACTGGCGCCTCAATGACTACCGCATCCACGCCGAAAACGGCAACCTCGCCCAGCGCATCATCGCCCTCCCCGACGCTTTTTCCTCCAGCGTCCCCCCAGGCATGGAAAAAGACGAATACTTCCAAAGCGGCTCGGGCTACCCCGTCGCCTGGCGCTTTCTCTTCTCCCACGACATCGATTTCCGCTCCATCATCTTCCGCGGCCGTTTCACCGTCGTCATCGCCAGTTGCTTTCTGGCCCTCGTCGTCTTCCTCGCCGCCAGAAAGCTCTGGGGCAACGCAGGCGGCCTCATCGCCCTTTGCGCGTACATCACCAATCCCATCATCCTCGCCAACGCCGGGCTGATGACCTCCGACCTCCTTGCCGCCCTCTTCTTTGCCCTCTCCACCTGGGCGCTCTGGGCCTGCCTGCATCGGCTCACCCTCATGCGTCTCTCCGGGCTCACCTTCGCCGCCGGTGCCATGGCCCTCACCAAGTTTTCCTTTCCGCTTTTCTTCCCCGTGGCCTTCGCCATCACCGCCATCGCCCTCTGGCGCAACCATCCCTGGCCCATCTCGCTCCCGGGCCTGCACAACCGGCTCACATCCCGCTGGCATCGCACAGGGTTCACCCTTGCGGCTTTCATCTGCGTTTTCCTCGGCGTCTGGCTGCTCATCTGGGCCGCCTACGGCTTTCGCTACCAGGCCACCGCACCCGGCCTGCAAGGCGCCGGCCTGCTTTTTTCGCTTGATCAAATGATCGCCGCCCAGGGCCTTCCGGGAAAAGTGATCGGCTTCTGCGCCTCCATGCACCTGTTGCCGGAAGCATTCCTCTACGGCATGTCCCATGTCTTCAAATTCAGCCAAGGCCGCTACAGCCTCATCGCCGGCCAATACTTCCAATCCGGCGTCTGGTGGTTCTACCCCGCATCCCTTTTCTATAAGACGCCCCTGGCCCTCTTTGGCCTGGCGCTTCTCACCCTCGCCGGCCTGGCACAGATACGCTCTAAACGCACGCTCGCCCGGCTCTACCGGGCCTCGCCTTGGCTGGCTCTTGCGATTCTCTTCATGGCGCTGGCCATGCTCAGCCCGTTGAACATCGGCGTCCGGCACGTCCTGCCCGCGTTGGTTCCCGGGCTTATTCTGCTGGGCTGCGCCCGCCTTGCCTTCAACATCAAACCCATTGCCGCCAACGCCATCGTGACGCTTCTGTGCCTCGCCCTCGTCATTCAGGCGGTTATGGCCTGGCCCAACTATCTCAGCCATTTCAACACCCTTGCCGGCCCCAAAGACAGGCTCTACACCCAGTTCTCCGACAGCAACCTCGACTGGGGCCAGGACCTCCCGGACCTTGCCGCATGGGCCAACGCCAACATCACCGATTACGGCAGCCGCTCCGCGACGCTTCCTGGCCCCCTTTACCTCTCCTATTTCGGCAGCGCCCGCGCCGATGCCTACAAAGTCCCCGGCATCACGCTCCAGTCCTACTTCCCTCAGCCGGGCGAAAGCCCGCCTCCCCTTCCCTACGGCCCGGGCATCTACGCCATCAGTGCCACCCGGCTCATGGTCTTCCCTTCCTTCTACGGCCCGGCCTGGTCCGACTATCTCGACAATGCCTACACCCAGCGCCGGGACTTCATCCTTAAGTTCTTCAGCACCCAGCCCGGCACCCCCGAGCGGGCGCAAGTCCAGGGAAATCTCACCCGCGATCAGATCGGCATGGCCCTCCAGGAATTTGAAACCCTGCGCTTTTGCCGCTTCTGCGCCTTTTTGCGTCAACGCCAGCCTCTGGCCCAGATCAACAACTCCATCATCCTCTATCAAGTCACTCGCGAAGACCTTGAACGCTACTTCATGGGTCCCAGCCCCGGCAACGGCCCGGAGATCCACAACCAACTCCCCGAAAGCCGCGTCGACCTTCCAGTCAATTAGCCCCCACTCTCCCTCCGCTCTTAACCGGATCCCCGAAACCCGAAAAGGTCGCAGGCTTTTCCCCCCGATAGCCTCAAACCCCGTTTCACGGTAAAATCATTCCCTCACGGGCGATTAGCTCAGTTGGTAGAGCGCCTCCTTTACACGGAGGATGTCGCGGGTTCGAGTCCCTCATCGCCCATTACCCCACCTCGCATGCCACCCATTATCCAGCCCGAATCTCCTCAAGACGCTCCCGGCATCCGGGCGCTGCTTCTGGCTGCATTCCCCGGCCCGCTTGAAGCTCAGTTGGTCGAAGACCTTCGCGCCGCCCGCCGCCTTACGCATTCCCTTATCGCGCTTTCAGGCGACACCATCATCGGCCACATCGCCCTCAGCCCCGTCACCGTTGCCGGCACCGGCAAAGGCCTGGGCCTCGCCCCCCTGGCCGTGCTCCCCACCCATCAAAAGCAAGGCGTCGGCGGCGCCCTGGTCAACCAAGCCATCGCCCACGCCAAATCCTCCGGCCACGCCTTCATCGTCCTTCTGGGCGACCCGGCCTATTACGCCCGCTTCGGATTCACGCGCGCCAGCCGCCACGGGCTCATCGACGAATACGAAGGCGGCAACGCCTTCCAAGTCCTCGAACTCACACCCGCAGGCATCCCCCAAAACGCCGGCACCGTGAAATATGCCCCCGAGTTCGCCATCTTCACCCCCTGAAAAAAGTTTCCCAGCGGCACAGCACTGCACGCCGCACTGCCCCATCGAAAAAATGACGGGGTTTGCAACGGTTTGAACACTGGGGAGGCGGGTGCCGTATGATCTTGCGGACGCATTACCGGGCAAACCCTACGACGCTGGGCTTTTATGTTCAAAATTCTGTTGATTTCCAAGCTTTTGCGCCGCAGGCTGGCGCCGATGTTCGCAATTCTGGCGGTGACGCTGTGTACGGCGATGGTGATCATCGTCAATAGCGTGATGGGCGGGTTTTTGACGTCCATGCGCGAAGCAGGAAAGACGCTGTCGGGAGATGTGTGGGTCAACGGCGGGATGGACGGGTTTCCCTATTACCGGGAATTGATCGCCAAACTGGAGAAGGATCCCGCGATCGAAGCGGCAACGCCGGTGCTGAAGGCGACGGGGTTGATCCAAAACAACCGAAAATCGCCCAAGCTGGTGGAGATCGAAGGGATTGAACCCGAAGGCATGGACCGCGTGACGGGGATCAAAAGCCGGTTCTACTGGACCAGCAAGGCGATGATCCAGGAATACGAAAAAGACCTGGCCAACCCCAATCTCAGCCCGGGCTTTAAAGAGATGATCCAGGCCAAGGTGGATGCGCTCAAGGCCAAGGACATCCGGGAACTGGCGATGGGTTTTAAGGGGCCCGAATCCTGGGGGAATGTGCCGGGGATCGTGCCGGGGATCGCGCTGTTTAGCCGACGGGATTCTCAAGGGGCTTACCGCCCGGAGCAGTCGCTGACGGCTAACGCGGAGGCGAACCTGCTGACCGTGACGGTGCTGCCGATCACCAATTCCGGGGCGATCCGGACGCCGGAACTCAGGCAGTTCATGGCGGTCAACGAGGTCAAGAGCGGGCTGTATGAACTGGATGCCAAGAAGGCGTATCTGCCGCTGGCGACGGTGCAGGAGATGTTGAAAATGAACCCGGCGCCGCAGGTGAATGCGGAGGGCGAACTAACTGGGAAAATGACCGAGCCGAGGGTGACGAACATCGTGATCAAGGGCCGCCCGGGGCACGCGCTGGCGGAGGTGGAGAAGGCGACGCTGAAGGTGGTGACGGAGTTTCAAGCCGCGCATCCCAACAACATGGCGCTGATGCAGTTGAATGTGATTACCTGGGAGGTGATTTTCTCTCGGCTGCTTGGCGCGGTGGAGAACGAGAAAGGGATGATGACGTTTTTATTCGCGATCATCAGCATGGTGGCGGTGATGATGGTGGGCACGCTGTTTTACATGATCGTGCAGGAAAAGACGCGTGATATCGGGGTGCTGAGGGCGATTGGCGCCTCGGGGTTTGGCATCATGTGGGTGTTTGTCGGGTTCGGCCTCACGATCGGGCTGGTGGGCGCAGGGCTGGGCTTTGGCTTAAGCGCGCTGGTGGTGAATCACTTGAACGACATCCAGTATTTTCTGGCGACGTACCTGGGTGTGACAGCGTTTTTGGCGCTGGGAACATTGGCGGGCGGCGCGATTGGAATTTCGATCGGCCTGGGAATCGGGCTGTGGCGCGACCGGCTGGAGAAGCCGATGGTAATCGGCACGCTGGCAGGACTGGGGATCGGGCTGGTGGGGCCGCTGGTGGCGCTGCTGACGGCGTCTGAGCTGGCAGGGTATTTGAATGAAAACTATAAGTTTTTGATGTGGAACCCGCAGGTGTATTACTTTGACCGGATTCCCGCCAGACTGGATATGAACGAGGTGTGGGTGATTCTGGGCGTGGCAGTGGTGGCGAGCGTGGTGGGAGCGCTGATACCGTCGGTGATCGCGGCGCGGGTGAACCCCGTGGAATCGTTGAGGTATGAGTAAGCTTCGCTTAGCGAGTAGATGCTGGAGCGTAGAAACGTAGATCGGATTGAAGACCGGGTCAGGTTCAGAAACCAACCCCAGGCACCGCGCTTTTTTGATTTTGAGGGAAATTTCAAGCGCCCCGGATTGGATTTGAACCAATGACCTGCGGTTTAGGAAACCGCCGCGCTATCCGCTACGCTACCGGGGCTTAGGGGATGGAGATTCTATCCGGTTGGGGCTTGGGATGCGACTGAAAAGAGGAAGAAGTGAGAGGCTCGGGTCTGGGGTCTAAGGTCTGGTCGGACTTAAGACAGCAGGCAGGGAGCGGGCAGGGATTGAGATTCCGTGTGGTTTGGCGCTTCTTGGGCGGGGCAAATCAATTAAAATGGTGGGCATGAGCGACGCTTCATCCATTGTGCAGACGCTGATAGCCATTGTCGGCCCGAAAAACATCGTGACCGACAAGGGCGAACTGAAGGTGTACGAGTGTGACGGGTTCTCCGTTGCCAAAGGGCTGCCGACTGCGGTGGTGTTTCCCACGACGACGCAGCAGGTGTCGCAGATCTGCAAGGCGTTGAGCGAAGCCGGGGTGGCGATTGTGCCCCGGGGCACGGGCACCGGACTGGCCGGCGGCGCGGTGGCGTACGGCGGCGGCGTGATCATCTCCACCAGCAAGATGACGAAGATCGAAAAAATCGACCTGCCCAACCGGCTGGCAGTGGTGCAGGCGGGCGTACGTAACCTGGCCCTGACCGAAGCGGTGGCCTATGAAGGCGCACCTGGGCTGCACTTTTCGCCCGACCCTTCGAGCCAGAAGGCTTCGACCATCGGCGGAAACGCGGCAACCAATGCGGGGGGCATCAACACCCTCAAGCACGGCGTCACGACCAATCACATCCTGGGCCTGGAAATGGTGCTGCCCGACGGCACGGTGATGGAAACCCGGACTGCGGGGCTTTACGACGGCATCGGCCCGGATATCGCCGGACTGGTGTGCGGGAGCGAAGGAACGCTGGGCATCGTGACCAAGCTGTGGTGCCGGCTGGTGAACAAACCTAAAAACTTCCGGACCGTGTACGCCGTGTTCGACTCCACCTTTGATGCGTGCAAAACGGTGGCGGACGTGATCGCAACCGGGATCGTGCCGACATCGATGGAGATGATGGACGGCGCAATGATCCGGGTGGTGGAAGATGCGTTTCACTACGGCTTTCCGACGACCGCAAAGGCGCTCCTGCTGCTGGAAGTGGACGGCGTGGAGGAAGTGCTGGACGACCAGATGGATTTGATCTGCTCGCTGGCGAAGGACAACAAGGCGACGGACATCAAACAGTGCTCCGACCCGGTTCGGCGTGCGGAGCTGTGGTCGGCCAGGAAGCGGGCGTTTGGCGCGATCGGGCGCATCAGCCACAGCTATTGCACGCAGGATGCGTGCGTGCCCAGATCAATGCTGCCTCAGGTGGTGGAGACGGTGGGGCTGATCGGCGAGAAGTACGGGCTGAAGATCAACAACGTGTTTCACGCGGGCGATGGGAATATTCATCCGATTCTGCTGTTTGATGAAGACAAGCCCGATGAAGTGCAGCGGGTGCTGCTGGCTTCGCTGGAGATCCTGGATTACTGCATCAGCGTGGGCGGGACCATCACCGGCGAACACGGCGTGGGCGTGGAGAAACTGCACCTGATGCCCAGGATGTTCAATAAAGACACGATCCGCACGTTTCAGGAAATCAAGAAGACGTTTGACCCTGAACAGTTGATCAATGATGCGAAATTGATTCCCAGTGATAAGCTCATTATCGAATTGCTGCACAGCGGGAATGCCTGGCCGTCGGGCGTGAACAAGTCCGGCGGGGCAAGCATTACGCATGTGTAAGAAAAAGGGTCAGGGTCTGGGGTCTGGTTAGAAAAGAGGAAACCGATGCCGCTGAATGCTTTGACGATTTTCGCGGTGGTGTTCCTGGTGATGGGCGCGACTGCGGATGTGATTTCGCTGGTGGGCGAAGGGAAGAAGTATTACAACCCGGCGAAGACCGGATTGTCTGCGATCCCCATGGTTGGTTTTGTGTTTTATGCGATCAGTTGTTTCGTGTTCTGGCTTTACCTGCCCTGGCAGACAGTGGCGTGGGCCATGTGCGGACTCACGGTGTTTCACCTGGTGTGCCAGTTCACATTTTTCTTTATGGGAAAGAAAGAAGTCAGGCAACCTTAGTTGCGCGGCAGCGTATTTCATGGGGTGGTGATGGACGTTGAAAATACTTCCGATCTTGGGGTGCAATTCTTTTTCCGGAAATTGGAGGATGACGGGTGCCAGGCGCACGCGCTGGACACCGACCTGCGCGGCTACGAACTCCCGGATCATCCCGTGCTGTGCAAGGCGATATGCAAAGGCGTGTATGACCCGGCGAAAGAATTGCCGGGCAAAGAGGGCTGGCCGAAGGTGTCGGGCCTGGATGAATGGATGGCGCAGGCGACGATGGACCGGGAAGACATTCTGTTCCTGGGCCGAGTGGCGCATCGCGGGCGCGTGATTTATTACCTGCACCTCACGGCGGAGTCTTTTGAGCTCAAGGGGGCGCTCATGGGGAAATGGCCCGAAACGGAATTGAGCTACGCGCGCGACCCCAAGGCGTTGATCGCCCAGCGTGAACTGATGCCGACGGATCGTGAATACCTGGGGATCAGGAACGCGATCGCCATCCGGTCGATGGAAGCCAAGAATGACGACGTGGAAGCGGTCCGCCCGGTGTGT
The DNA here is from genome assembly GCA_964542875.1 of uncultured Phycisphaeraceae bacterium. Taxonomy (GTDB): domain Bacteria; phylum Planctomycetota; class Phycisphaerae; order Phycisphaerales; family Phycisphaeraceae; genus CAZGOM01. The sequence continues at coordinate 24,189 of CAZIWA010000041.1, read as the reverse complement.
CATTTCGTGGGATTCAGAAAGTATGAAGATGCCGTGGCGTTTATGTCGCTGATGAAAGAGCAAGGGGCTCAAGCGGAAATCACTGAGGAGCTAAACCAGGGAGAATCACTGGTTGAGGTGATGCTGGAGCATGCCTGCACGCCAGAGGAGATGGACGATGTGACTTGGGATCTGAAGGAGAAGTGCCGGAAGCATCGGGGGTCCTATGTGCAGTGGGTGGCCAGGCCGGTGAAGAAGTCGATCTGGCAGCGGCTGAAGTTTTGGTGAGGCGGAAAGTATGTGAGCCTTGTTTATCCAATGCAGACAAAGACATGCTCACGCGGACGAGAACACGGCACACAAAGAAGAAGATTCGAAACGGAGCCGGATTTACTTCTTTTTATTCAAAAAAGGATTCAGGGTTTCGATCGCATAAGCCTTGAGGGCTTCGGCTTCCTGTGCGGTTTTGCACTCGATCCAGCCGACCTGCGAAATGTGCAGCCAGTTGGCGACCGGGGCAACTTCGGCGCGCGAGAGCTGCGCAGGCTTGCGCATGGTGACGGAGGAATCGGCGATTTCCAGGTGTTCACAGACGGCCCGGCGCAAAGCCGAAAGAGAGAGATCGCCGGTGGTCTGGGTGTCTTCCCGGTGCCGGCGGCGGAGGTTGGAGGACATGCCGACGTAGGCCCATTGACCGTCATGCTTGATGAAGCAAACGCCGGGATTGGCCTTTAAGGCTTTCTCGTCGACTTCGGAAAAAGAGGTGAGTTTCAGGGAATCGATCTTGGATTGGAATTCGCTCATGGAGCAAGGATACGCGATTGTGGGGAAGCGTGAGGTTGCGATGAAAGAGAAGAGCTAACCATGAAGGCTCAAAGACACGAAAAAGAAAAGGTGGAAAGAGGAATTTCAGATTTTGTTGAGGATGGGTTTAAGGTATTTGATGGCGTCGATCTTGATGTCCGCGAGGTCTGCAAGGTCGCACTCAAGCCAGCCGACATCGCAGGTGAGAATCCAGTTGTTGATCTTTTCGATGGCGCGGGTGCGTTTGTCCATGGCGCCGGCTTTGACTTCTTCGGGCGAGGCCAGGCGCAGGTGAACGCAAAGACTTTTACGCAGCGGCGAGTTAGACAGCGCCTGGCCGGTGCCGGCGTGCTGGCGGATGCGGCGGCGGAGGTTGTCGGATTCGCTGATGTGGGCCCATTTCCCCTGATGGCGCAGGATGCAGATGCCCGTGGTTTCAGGAATGGATTCAAAGTCGACCCCGGCGAGCGGGACCATGGGAAGGGAAGAGAGGCGGGTTTTGAGGTCTTGGGAGTTCATGGGAGAGGGGCTGAATTATGAGTTATGAATTACGAAGTATGAATTAAAGTCCCGAAAACGAGGTGTTTTTGTTTGTTTTAAGGGTGTGGTGACGGGGGGCTATGTGGAGGCTTGAAAGAAAAGGAGCCCGGGGGGCGGGCTCCTTTTCGAGAGTGGTTTGATGTTGCCGGCCGCTGGGCACAGCACTCCTGCGGGATGTGCTGTGCCACCCGGAGGGGTTAGGCCTTGAACTTCTGCTTGAGGCCACGAACCTTCATGGGGAGGCCAAAGAGGTCGATGAAACCGCGGGCTGCGGTGACGTCGTAGCCGGACATCGCGAAGCTGGCGAGCTTGGTGTCGTAGAGGCTCTTGGGGCTGGTGGCACTGACGGCCTGGGCGCGGCCCTTGTAGAGCTTGACCTTGACGGTGCCGGTGATGACCTGGCTGGTTTCGTCGATGAAGGCCTGCATGGCTTCGCGCAGAGGGTGGTACCACTGGCCGTAGTAGACCAGTTCGGCGTACTTGAGGGCCATGGTCTGCTTGTAGTGGTAAGTGTCGCGCTCGAGGCAGAGTTGTTCGAGGGCTTTGTGTGCTTCGTAGAGGATGGTGCCGCCCGGGGTTTCGTAGACGCCGCGGGACTTCATGCCGACGAGGCGGTTTTCAACCAGGACGGTCTGGCCGACGGCGTGGGGGCCGCCGATTTCGTTGAGCAGGGCGATGAGCTCATGGCCGGGGAGCTTTTTGCCGTTGACGGAGACGGGGTTGCCCTTTTCAAAGCCGACTTCGACGTATTCCGCTTTATTCTTGGCTTTGGAGAGAGGCACGGTGATGGTGTAGACCTGGTCGAGCGGCTCACATGCGGGGTCTTCGATCTCGGCGCCTTCGTGAGAGATGTGCCAGAGGTTGCGGTCCTGCGAGTAGATCTTTTTCTTGGTCTGGGCAATCGGAATGTTGTGCTTATTGGCGTACTCGATGGCGGTTTCCCGGTCGTTTAGGCCGTCGGCGAGGAACTTGGGGTCCTTCCAGGGGGAGATGATCTTTAGGGTGGGATCAAGGGCCATGGAGGTGAGCTCGAAGCGGACCTGGTCGTTGCCCTTGCCGGTGGCGCCGTGGCCGACGGCGTCCGCGCCGGTCTGCTGCGCGACGAGCACCTGGTGCTTGGCGATCAGGGGGCGGGCGATGGAGGTGCCCAGGAGGTAGTCGGCTTCGTAAATGGCGTGGGCGCGGAGCATGGGGAAGCAGAATTCTTCGGCGAATTCCTTGCGGAGGTCTTTAACGATGACTTCATCGGCGCCGGAGGCGTAGGCCTTTTTTTCGATGCCGGAGAGCTCGCTGCCCTGGCCGAGTTCGGCGGCGAAGGCGACGAGCTTGACGCCCGGGTAGCGGCCTTTGAGCCAGGGGAGGATGACGGAGGTATCCAGGCCGCCTGAGTAGGCGAGGACGATTTTCTTGGGATCGCCGTTGGTAGGGGCGGGTGTGGAGGCGGTTTTAGGGGCTTTCTTGGCGGCCATGATTGGTCCTTGCTTGTATGGAGGCTGGAAATAAGGAGTAAATACGATACCCGGGGGTGGTTAAGGCCGCAAAAGGGAGTGGGGAAGATCGGATTTTTTTGACTGGGATTAGGAGGATTGAAAATGATTAAGAGGATTAAAGTGAAGAAGATTTAGAGGAGGATTGGAGCAGGGAGATTTAGATTTATAATCCGTCGCTCTAATACGGATGCAGATGCAAGGAGCGATGGCTATGTTCAATCCCAATTCACGTGTTGCGCATGTGCATCTTCGTTATGGCGGGACGCGGCCGGAGGCGCTGGATCTGGCGTTGGCGATGAAGGCGGAAGAACTGGCGTTGTTTGTGCCCAGCGCGGAGGAGCACTGCGATGGGCCAGCGACCGTGGATGAAATTGAGCGCACTGCGGTGATCGCGGGGGCGATGTTGGAGAAGGCACGGGCGGCGGGAGTGGTTGGATCGATCAATTTGTTTTGGACGGTGGGGTTTTCGGATTATCCGCATGCGCCTCGCTCGGCGCGGGGGAAGTTTCCATTTCGGTGGGCAGTGAATGTAAATGGGGATGAGAGCAAGGTGATCGCGTGCCCGATCGATGAAGCGTGGCGAGCGCATATGACGGGGATGTATGCAAGGTACGCGAAGCTCAAACCGCGAGTGATCTGGCTCGATGATGATGTGCGCATGACTCTGCGTGCGGACGTGCAGGGACCGTGCCTGTGCGCAGCGTGCATGGGGGAGATGGCCAGGCGCACGGGGCGGAGTTGGGAGCGGAAGGAATTGATCGCGGCGGTGGTGGCGGATGGAGAATCCCAGGCGCGGCCTAATGAGGTGAGGAAGACGTGGCTGGCGTTTCAAAGGGAAATCGTGGAGACGCTGGTAGCGCGGTTCGCCGAAGCTGTGCATAAGGAAAGTCCGCAGACCCAGGTGGGGTTGATGTTTTCGCCGCCTGAGACACACGCGCCGGAGGGGCGCAGGTGGAAGGCGTATTTTGCTGCGGGGGAAAAGAAAGAAATAAAGGCGATTGGGCGGCCGGGGATCGGGTGTTATACGGAGGGGGGCGCGTTTGAGATCGCCAAAGGGTTGGCGTGGGCCAGGCAGGTGCAGCGGCTGGCGCCGGGATATGAACTTGCCCCGGAGATTGAAAATTATCCGTATTCGCCACACGCGAAGTCTTATGCGCTGGACAAGGTGCAGATGGTGCTGTGCCAGCTCTTGGGGATGAACCAGGTAACGGTGAATGTGCTGCCGTTTGCCGCGGGCGGAGCCGAGCTGATCGCGGAAGATGCGTGCGGGCAGATCGCGTCGGTGAAGAAGAGACTGGACGGGATTGCAGGGCTCGGGCTGCGGCCTGAGAAGCAGGTGGGCGTGAGGATTTTCGTGCATGAGGATGTGGCGGAGCATGTGACGGGGTGCGCGGGAGTGCCCAAGCCAATTCTGCTTATGAGGAAGCGGCCATGGGAAACATCACTGCCGCTCCTTGGGGTGCCGACAACGTTTCATGAGAGCCAGGTGACAGCGGTGCAGGGAGAAGAGATTGATTGCCTGAGCGAGGAAGAATTAGAGGAGTTGTTCAGCAAGGGCGTGCTGCTGGATGCGCGGGCGGCGGAGTGCCTGATCAAACGCGGGCTGGGGTGGCGCCTCGCGGGTGTGACGGGCAGAAAGAAGAACGCGGTGCATTGCAAGGAAGCGCCGGCGGCGGCTTGCGGCAAGGGATACCCGATAAATACACGGTATGACGGGGAGGCATGGCAGTTTGATTGGGAGGCCGGGGCAGAAGTGATGTCGGAGTTTCGGGATTACAACGACAAGGTGACGGGACATGGAGTGGTCCGGTTTGAGAACAAACTCGGGGGACGCGTAGTGGTGATGCCGTTTGACAGCCAGGCGGGGGCGATGGTGTTTGGCGTGCCTTCAAACGCACTGGCTTCGCCTGGGTTTGTGTCGCCGGCGCGGCAGGTGTTTTTGCAGCCGCTGATCAAGTGGTTGTTTAAGGATGCGGCGTGTCCGGCGTTCTTCACACAGGCGCGGCCGGTGTACCCGCTTGTGGTGGAGATGGAAGATGGCGCCATCGCTGCGGGGATCGCCAACCTTGGGCCGGACCTGGTGGACGCGCGCGGGTGGATTGATGCGGTACGCGGAGAGAAGGATTTCAGATGGCTGGATGAAGCGGGGGTTTGGCGGAATTCCGGAGACGCGGGTGTGGAAGGGCTATCGCGGCTGGGGATGTTTCAGACGGCGGTGGTGAGGGTGTGAAGAAGGGGCTAGGGACTGGTCAGAGGGAGGATGTCAGATGTATGAAATTAGAAGTTGGATGTTTTTTGGAGAAGATTTGAGGACTGGAGAGTCGTTGCGATGAGGGTGTGCGGGGGCGGCCCTCTGAGGGAGAGAGGTAAGAGCAGATAGCGGTGTTATGGGGTTTTGAAGGGGCGGGACTGGTGGCGGTAGGCTTCGGGGGAGATGCCCGTGATGCGTTTGAAAGTGCGGCTGAAGGAGAAGGCGTCAGGGATGCCCACCTGAGCGGCGATCTGCTTGATGGGGGTGTCGGTGTCGGCAAGAAGTTCGCGGGCTTTTTGGCAGCGCATGTCCGCCAGCCATCGGGCCGGGCCCAGGCCCGTGGCAGCGGAGAACTTTTGCCGCAGGCTGGAGTAACTGACGCCCAGATGCAGCGCCAGGCCGGGAAGGCTGATGTCGGTGGGATAGAGGTTGGTCAGCCGGGCCTTGGCCGCGTCCACGATGGGGTCGGTCGCAGTAGGAAGGCGGGCGGCGTTTCGGGCAGTTTCAACTTCCAGAAGAAAGCCCAGGGCCAGCAGGAGGGCTTGGTCATGGTCATGCGGAGATTGCGAACGCGTGAGCGCGACCAACTGCCGCCAACGCGGGACCAGGCCAAGCGGCGCAGGTGCGGAATGGACCTGGCCATCGGTGAAGAAGAGCCCGTGACGGATAAGGTTTTTCACCTGTGCGCCACGGAAGATGACAAAGCACTCTTCCCAGGTGGGCGCGGTGTCGGCAGCGGTGGTCGTGGGGCCGTAGTGAAACAAAGGGCCGGGAAAAACAGTGAACACGCTGCCGGGCGTGACGGAGAGGATAGGGCCGTGATCCACTTGGTACGTGCCGGAGCCCGAGAGCACCCAGCCGAGGGCGAAGAATTCAAAACGCTGGTGGATCCAGTCCCGCTTTTGAGGCAGCACGCCGGCGCTGGTGGCCTGAAGCCCGGGGTAGATCCGGTCTGAAATTCGCGGCCGCACGCGGGCCGGGGCAAGGGGTTTGGGCCTGGGTTTTGCCTTTGTCATTTTTGACATGTGATTGTCAGGCTGGTTATGGATCGCGCGAAACATTGTGCGCATAATTGCGGAAGTTGAAGTGAAGTCCGCATTAATGGGATTGTCATAAAGGACATTTGAGCATGATTACCAAGGCGCAGCAAGATCAATTCAAGACCCAGGGATACACGGTGATCAAAGGGTTTTACGACGCACGGGAAGTGCAAGCCCTGCAGGCCGAAGTGGTGCGGCTGCAAAAGGAAGGACACCTGCGCAATGTGGCGACGGAGGGGGACGGCAAGACACACTCCACCAAGCAGAAGAATCTGCAGATTTGCCCGATGTACCACAAGAGCCGGTTGTTTAAGGCCCTGCCGTTTGATGATCGGGTGACGCAGACGATCAATGCGCTGATCGGGCAGCCGGCGATTCTGCATCTGGATCAGATGTTCCTAAAGCCAGGCGGCGATGGGATGGGGACCAACTGGCACCAGGACAACGCATATTTCAAGATCGGCAATCCGCTGATGGGGACAGCATTCTGGGTGGCGGTGCATGATGCGACAGTGGCCAACGGGACGATCCATGTGATTCCCGGAATGTTTAACGAGCAGCTTGAGCACAAACGCGATCCGATGTCCGACCATCACATCCGTTGCTGGCCCGATGAGAGCAAAGCGGTGGCGTGCGAAGTGCCCGCAGGGAGTGTGGTGTTGTTTTGCTACGGAACGCCCCACTGCACACTGGGGAACAAGACGGATAAGGAACGCGCGGGTGCGGCATTTCACTTTCTGCACGCGGATTATGCAGGGGTGGAATTGACCGAGAAGGAACGCACATGCCGCCCGTATATCACGGGCCCGCTGTCAACGATGGGAATGCGGGAGTATGGGGAGAACATGACGGGGCAGTGGGCGGTGGAGGTGGAGAACACCCTCACCCAAAACCTCACCCACATCCTTTAAACTATCCCGCATGAGCGACGCAGACATCAAAAACTCGGATTCTTCCAAGCCCGCCTCCGTCCAGACCCAACTGACCCCCCACACCCTGGTCAGCTCTTTCGACGCCACGCCCCAGCCCATCCGCTACTGGCAGGCCCCCGGCGCCAACCGTCCCGTGTTGATCTTCCTCCACTCCTGGAGCGCAGACCTCAACATGAACCCCGGCGACTGGCTCCCCCAGGCCGTTGAACGCGGCTGGCATTTCATCATGCCCAACTTCCGCGGCCCCAATAACAATCCCCTGGCCTGCGCCTCCCAAGCCGCCCGCCAGGACATCCTCGATGCCACAGACTTCGCACTCGACCACCTCCACGCCGACCCCGCGCGCGTTTACATCGCCGGCGGCTCCGGCGGCGGACACATGACCATGGTCATGGCCGCCTACCACCCCAACCGCTACACCGCCGCCTCCGCTCATTGCGGCATCTCCGACCTCACCGCCTGGTACAACCACCACGCCAAAGACGGCGTCGTCAAAAACTACGCCAAAATGATCGCCCTCTCCGTCGAAGGCGCTCCCGGGTCCTCCCCCGCTGTCGACGCCCAACTCCAGGCCCGCTCCCCCCTCTTCCACATCCAAAACGCCAAACACCTCCCCATCGACTTCTACCACGGCATACTCGACGGCCAAACCGGCTCCGTGCCCTTTCGCCACTCCGTCGACGCCTTCAACGTCATCGCCCGTGAATACAACACCCCCCAGATCCCCGAATCCCAAATCCAGGAACTCTGGGACCATCACAAGCTCCTCTCCCCTCAGCCCCAGGACACCGCCCCCGACCCCGAATTCCAAGGCCGCCAAATCCACCTGCGCCGCACCGCAGGCCCCTCTCGCATCACCCTCTTCCTAGGCGGACACGAAGGCCTCCCTCACCCCGGCTGCCAATGGCTTGCCCGCATCTCCAAACCCACAACCAGAGACTAAAGGCACAAGTCCCAGGTCCCGCGTCCGGTGTCCCGTATCAAAAGAAAAAAGAGGTCCGGAGTTATTTCCTCCGGCCCTCTTGTTTTTCTTCCACCCTGAAATCCGAAATACGCCCCCGCTTCCCTACACAGTCAAACTCTTAACGCGAGACACCGGACCCGGAACCTCTTCTCTAATCTTCCTCCGGCGTGCAAAGCGACAGCCGATCCGCCGCCTCTTGCATCGTCACCCCATTGATCACCATCGTCTTCGACGACTGCGTATGCCCAGACGCCACACGCACGCTGGTCTTGGACACCCCCACAGCCAGCGCCACGCAATTGCACGCCGCCTCATTGGCCTTCCCGGACTCAGGCGGCGAAGTCACGAAAATCTTGATCCGGTCCCCCAACAACCCCACCACACGCGTACGGCTTGCCTGCGGCACCACCTTCACCCGAAGAGTCAGCCCTTCCGATGAATCCTTTAACGCGACCAATGCTTCTTGAGGCGTCATTTATAAGTTACACAGTAAAAAGTGACTCAATCCCACGCAATACACGATATGATTGTCGACATTAGACATTAAAAATTCACTTACCTATACACAGCACAGCCAACATACCAACATTTAAAATTCAAATCAATACACGATCTGCGTGATCGTTCGGCTCTCGCCCGCAGCCAATCGCCAGCCGTTGCTGCGTGCGTTCACCGCTTCCACGCAAACCATCGTCGGCCACGCATCATCCGTGAAGTCCGGCATCGCCTTGGCCTTTTCAATCCACGGGTTCCACACCACAGTCGCCAGCGAGCCTTCCTTCTCCACAAGAATCCGCCGATTCAAAATCGGGTCCTTGATCACGCACACCGCGCGCGTGTTGAAGTACAGCCGGTCGGTTTCCTTGTCGAATGTCACCGGTGCATCGCCCGGCTGCACAAACTTATCCCCCTCGGGCTTGCTGTAGTACGTCGTGTTCTCCAGCCCATGCACCGTGGTGAACTGGATGTCCCCAACCCGGAAGTAGGTGTGCAGCGCGTTCTCACAGTTGAATGCGCCCGTTGATGTGTTTTTCACGGTCAGCGCCATCGAAAGCGTCCGTCCGAACACCACCCGATACACCAGTTCAAAATCATGCCCCCACGCCTTGCGCGTCTCACCATCGGATTTGATCGTCAGCGTCACGCACACCGCATCCTTCTCCTGCGCCGCCACCGAAACCAATTCCCACTCGCGCTGACGTACCAGCCCATGGGGCGGCTGCGCCTTGTCATCAGGATTAGGTCCAAACCAGGGAAAAATCACCGGCACGCCGCCGCGGATCGGCTTGCCCGTCTCAAACGCGCTCGCCTTGTCCATGTAAAGCATCGGCGGCTCCCCCGCCCTCTGGTAATGCGAAACATGCGCGCCATGCAGGTACACATGCCCCTGCGCCACCGGCGTGTTCACCACCACTCGCGGCAACCCTTTCTCTCCCGCCTCCACATGCGCCAGACCCGCCACCCCAAACCGCTTGTTCAGTTCCGCAATCTTGTCCGCCGTCATGTGTGCTTCGCTTTGTAAAAAGAGGAAAGTCTCAAGCCCGACAGGATATCAAACCCTCTTCGCAGGGTGCGGCCGAGTCCCCGAGGCCCACCACGTCCCATCCCAGCCCCGCCAAACATATGAATCACCCAAAACGTACCGCCAGCAAACCGGGAAAATCTTCCTCCGACTTCGATCTGTAATGCCTCCAAGGGGTCGAAGACGATATGCAATCACATCGCAATCCTAAAAATTGTCCATAAACCACACATACACCACACCCCGCTCCTTGTCATAAACCAGAAAGTAATGCCGGCCATCGCCCGCAACCCGAGGCGGAAATCGAAAACCATCACTCCGATACGCCTCTCCCCCCACCGGCATCGCTTTTGGCCAGTCCTCAGGCGGTTGCTCCCAAAACGCCTTCTCCACCACCCCCGCAGGCTTAAGGTTCAACTCCGTAACAATCAGCGCCACGGTCTCCGGCCCCGCTTCAAACCGCCAGAGATAATCCGAATTAAGGAATCCCCCCAGCCTAAACGAGCTGAACGCCTTCACCTGCGACACTTCTTCCCCCACTGCATCCTTCAGCTCCTGCGCCACCGGCCTTGCTGGCATCGTCTTATCCCATTGCGGCCCAAACGCCACATCAACCACTTTGCTGAAACAAAAGCACGGCATCATCAAAAAACACAGAATCACCCCGGGAATAATCAGTTTCCCCCAATCCCATCGCCTTTTGATTTCCTCTCCCATCGCGCCCCTTTTTAAAAAACCAGCCTCCTACTCTACGTCTCCCACAACCTTTGGATCACCCCATCCAACCCAAAATCCCGGAACAATCCCCCCGCCCGCACGTCTCATTCACCGCCTCCCGCCTTGACGCCCACCCCCAACGGGACTATCAATGTTGGGAATCCTGGTTCTACTTGATCTGCTTGCCATGAATGAAAAACCCAAAGTCGGGCCCAACGGTCGGTTGATCTGTGATGCCTGCCAGTCCCTTTACGAAGAAGTGGGGGACCTCGCACGCGAAGCCCACACCTTCGCCAAAGTGCGCAGAACCGACGAATTCCTCGTCTGCAAGCCAAACCACAGCGAGCATGACGCCGTCTATCGCGTCACCGTCAACGACGATCACACCGGCGTCTGGGTCGGTCTTTACACCCCCGACCGCTGGCTCAGCGAATCCATCGAAACCGACCTGGTCCACGCCGACGACACCATCGAGGAAATCCTCGAAGAGGAACTCGTCGAACGCGGCTTCGACGGCAAACTCTCCGTCGAACATTACCGCAACCGCGAAAAGGAATATGTCTTCCGCTCCTCCATCGCCCTCCCCAAAGGCGAAAAAATGGATGGCGAAGCCATGGTCTCCCGCGTCTCCCGCGCCCTCCTGGCCTATCAAGCGGTGTTTGGCCAACTCGGCGACCTTAAGCCCGCCGAATAACAAAACCCCTCCCCACCTCACGCCAGAAAAACCGTTAGCCCGACGCGCCAGCGAGGGTATTCGGGCAAAGCCCGATCTCCCGCTCACCCAACAAAAAACCACCCAGCCCATCAATCCAGCCCCTTCTTGCCCGGCGTCCAGTAAGCCCGGGTATGAAACTGCGAGCCGCGCCAGCCCCGCTGCTTAAGCGCTTGACGAAGCCTTTGAATCGCAGTGGATCTTCCCGCCAGCACGAATTGCTCGGGATGGTGGGAATCCAACATCTCCAGCATTTTTCTCTCAAGCTCAGGCAGATGCGCATCACCTTCGCCGCAAGCGCAGTGATGGGCCTTAGCCAACCCCAGATGCTCCAGGGCCTTTAGAGATTCCGACGGCGTGGAGACTTCAAAAAGAAACTCGACGCCCTGCGCCCCACCCGCCGTTGCTTGCAGTGCCCGCGCCAGCCCAAACGTCGTCTCGTCCCCGCAAAAGACTGCTGGTCGGCACAGTTGCGTCAGATCGATCGACCTGCGCGGGCCAAAGAAATGACACACATCGCCAACACAAAGCGACCGCGCCCAAGCCGTGCCCGGCCCCTGCGCGTGAAGGTAAACAAGAATCCTTGTTTGCCCTTTTTCCGGGTCCCAGGCCAAAGGCGTGTAAGTACGCTGGACCCACCCGCCCAACTGGATCTGCATCTTGTCTCCCGGCGTCCAGGCCACGTTCTTTAGCGCATCGCCGCTTAAGGTGACGAGCCGGAATTTCGCGTTGAAGTCTTCAATCGAATCCACACGCGATTGGCGCATGAACAGCTTCTGCAACACTGATTCCACCACGCCCGCGCGTCTCCCTGGGGGTGGCGTGCCTTGGGCCGCTGCCTGCAAACGATGATCATTCATGACATAGCCTCGTGCTTTTCAAGAATACATTCGCACACCGGGGACCGCCGCGGTGATGATCACCGTGTGACCACCGTGAATTCATTGCCCCGTCCGGCATCCAGCGGCGCGGCAAGAGAAAGGAAGCCGTTCCGCGGGTTGCGCACGTAATCAAGGTATCCCGGCTCGACTGCGTTTTCTCCGATCACCACGGTGCCTGGCTTCAGGTACGGCTCCAAAAGCTTCAAGACAGGCAGATAGAGGTTAAACGCCCCATCAAGATGGACCAGATCGATCTCCCCGCCAACACCATTCTTGAGCGTTTCCAGCGCATCGCCAACACGAATCTCCACAAGATCGGCCAAGCCCGCAGCAGCAAGGTTCTCCCTCGCCGCTGCCGCCTTGGTTGCTTCCAGCTCTGTTCCGATCAACTGGCCGCCGCCGCCATCACGCAGCGCACACGCCAGATGAATCGTCGAGATGCCAAACGACGAGCCGAATTCCACGATCCGTCTGGCCTTCCTGGCCCTGGCGCACATGTACAGAAACTTTCCAAACTCGGGCGAAACATTCAGATAGTTGCCTGCAAAGTTCCGATACACCGCCTTGTAGTCCTTGGCCTCTTCATCGAGGACCTTCTTGAACTGTTCGTCGGAAAGCTCCTGTCCATCGCCGCCGAATGCTTCAATGAGCGGCCGATCCGCGGCCTCGGCTTTCTCAAAAAGCCGATTGAGTAAATCAGAGATCGGGCCGGTCGTCAGTGAATTCATGGTGCAAACTCTTTCTAAAAAATGCTTCCTACCGGCCACGGCTGATGCCGCCGCCACTTGATGGGTTGAACAATAGAGTGTTTTCTTCTTGACCGCATTAGGATGTTCTGCCAACTTATGTCGAAATCCGGACAACCCTGTCCGCGGCTTGCTTTTGAATGATGCCCCATGCCGATGTACAAAAATGACGATGTCCCCCTCGACCCCGACTCGGTTCCTCGGCCGGTGATGGCGGTGGGTGCAAGCTTCGTTACCGGCGCCGATGGCATGGAGCTTGATGCACACCACCACCGAAAGGCGCAGCTGCTCTACATGACGCGCGGCGTTTTGACCTGCGAGGCATCCCAGGGGTTGTGGATCGTCCCGCCCCAGTGCGCCGTCTGGATCCCCGGCAGCACACGGCACAGCATCAAAGGCGTTGGAGCCATCGAAGCCTACTGCCTGTTTGTGGAGCCGGCGTCAGCCCCGACTCTTCCCGGCGTGTGTTGCACCGTTTCCGTCTCGCCTCTGCTGCGTGAACTTCTCTTGCGGTGCGCAGGGCTTCCCACCCTGTACCCCGTCAAAGGAGCGCAATCGCGCCTCGTCACCGTATTGCTGGACGAACTCGCCGCCGCACCCGTGGAAAAGCTGCATCTCCCGATGCCGACAAACGGCCGCCTGCGCAAGATCGCCGACAGGATGACCGCCAACCCCGCCGACCGGGCGACTGTGCATGAATGGGCCAGGCGCATTAAAGCCAGCGAGCGGACCCTTCGCCGAATGGTGCTTCAGGAAACCGGCATGAGCTTCGGCCGCTGGCGTCAGCAGATCCACATCATCCTGGCGCTGCAATGGCTCTCGCAGGGAGCCTCCGTTCAATCAGTCGCCATTGATCTGGGATATGAAAGCGCGAGCAGCTTTGTAGTCATGTTCCGCAAAGCCCTGGGCACCTCTCCCGCCCGATACATGACTCAAAGGCTTGCCGGAGCGCTGCGTCCTGCCTCCGAACCGTAACAGCCTCGGCAGCGGCTCTCGGGCGTCATCTCTGCGGATTACCTTCCCGAATTCGCCGGCCGCGTCGCCGCCCCTGGCATCGTCTCACTCATCTCATGTTTCACCACAAAATCCCCCTTGATGTAAATCGGCTTGATCTCGATCACCGTTGGCTCCGGCTCGCTCTTGCACCCCGCCAATCCCGATCCAATTAAAATCAAAACCACCGCCATCCCCCACCCCCACCAGATGTCATCGCTCTGAATCATTTCCAGATCATAAACTCTTGATGCACGACACGAAACGCGGGACGACAACCAATGACCCGAATCTCAAACTTCACTTCTCCCATCTGCGCACCCCCCTTTGGTATGCCCTGTTGTCGTCCGCATGGGTATGCCTTCGCTCTCTCTCGTTCCTTCAAGGCCTTCGCCCTTCTTTTCACCCTCCTCTCCTTCTTCACCATCGCCTCTCAAGCTCGCGCCGCCGAGCAAACCATCACTCTCCAGGACCACCTCAACCGCTCCTGGCCAAACCAACTCCTCTCCTACCCCTTCTCTGCTCCTGAAGGTGCCTGCATCCCCACCTCCCTGGAGCTTAAGGGCCCCAGGGGCCCGCTCTCTGCGCAGCTCACCGACATCGCCTACTGGCCCGACAACAAAACCGTCAAAACCGCCAGGCTCTGGTTCATCGCAGACCTCGCTCCCCTCGCCAAGGACACCTACACGCTCTCCTACTCCACCACCCCGGCGGCCAAGCCTCAAACCGATCTCAAAGTCTCCCTCATCAACTCGATGGGTAGCAACTTCTTCCAAATCTCCAACAACCAGCTCACCCTTGCCGTCAACGACTTCGAATCCTTTAACCCGCCTGACTCTCCGCCCATTCCCCCTCAATCCGACACCAGTTTTCTTTACTTCCATTTCTCCAAAGACCGCCTCCTATTCTGCCGCACCAACTTCTTCGGCGGCGCCAAAATCATCAGTGCTTCCACCCAACTCATCGACAACGGCCCCGTCCTGGCCAGCACCCTCACCACGCTCACCTACGAAAACAACGTCACTCTCAAAATCAAGATCACCCTCGCCGCCGGCGATTCCCTTTTCGGTATCGAGGAATCCGTCGAAAATGGCGACCTGCCCGACTCCGGCTGGGACCTCCTTCTGGAGACGCCTGAAACAAAACTCACCGCAACAGGTTTTAACAAAGGCAAATCCGCAATCCCCGGCATCCCCGCCGGTAAATCTGGCACGCTGATACTCGCCAATGAGCCCGCCAACACCCCCATCCTCAGCCTCCAGCCCTGGCAGGATTGGTGGCTTCAGCGCGCCATGGTTACCTGGGACATGGGATTCAAGTTCTACGACGATCGCCCCCCCACCACACTCACCATCAAAGCCTTCAATCCCGGCGCGTGGGTCACCCCTGTCGCTTCGGGCCAATTCGGCGACATGGGCCTCGCCGCCCGCAAGTTCATCCACCTTCAGCGCACCCCGCAAGGTCAGACCTACCTCCGCTGCAACGCCGCTTCCGGTCAGCGCAGTTGGCTTCTTGGCGCATCCGGCCCTGCTCTCAACCACAAGCTCAACACCGTCAAAGACTACATCCTCGACTGGCCCCTCTCTCCTGACCCGGACTTCCACCCCCGGCTCTATCTCACCAAAGCCGACATCACCAAACTCCTCAAATCCGATAAACCCATCGACACCGCCAAGCTCGCTAAGGAAATCACCCAGGGCTCCAGTTGGCGAGGCGAGCCCCACCCCTTCGCCGATTCCGCCGCCGTCACCGCCTATCTCCTCTCCGGCATGGACAAGCAGGTCGCCGCCCAGACCCGGCTCATCGATCGCATCGAAAACCCCCTCAACATCGTTGTCCAATCCGACCTCCCCCCCATGGCCCACAAGCTAGGCGGCGAAAAGGCCGTCGATCTCTTCCGCGACCCAAGCTCCCTCACCGCCCTCTACGACATCATCATGGCCGGCGACCTCGTCCCCGCCCCGCGCCGAAAACTCATCCGCGCACGCATGGCCTACCTCGCCTACCTCCTAAACGAGCCCGCCGTCTGGTCCGCAGAGCGGGGCTACCGCACCGGCAACGTCAACATGTCCGTTGGCTACGCCACCAACATCGGCCTTCTCGCCTGCCTGCTGGCCGACCATCCCATGGCCCTCACCTGGCTCAATCCCGCTGTCAAAAATAGCGAGCTCACCTATCCCCCCCTTGAAGAATTTCTCTCCAAAGTCGGTCCCACCGGCGAATTTCCCGAAAGCGTCTCCAACTACCTCCACGTCACCGCCACCCCGCTTTTCAGCTTCGCCATCGCCCTCCGTGGCGCTGCTTTCAAAGCCAGCGACGGCACCCCATTCCACGACTACGTGGCGGACCCGCGCATGGTCCGGCTCATGCGCTACGCCGCCGCTCAGTTCACCCCGCCAGACCCCCGCCGCGGTAACATCGCCGTCCGCCCTGCCTCCGGCCGCGGCAACGCACTCCACACCGAAGGCCTCGCCGGCCTCGTCGCCAAAGCCACCGCCGCCTCTGATCCGGACCTCTCCCAGGAAATGCAGTGGTACTGGCTCCGCACTGGGCCTTCCTATGAACTCACCCATTCCACGCTCGACGGGCTCCAGGACTTCTACATGGACCCTGCTCTCCCCGCCAAACCGCCCGCACAGGCTTCTCAACTTTTCAAAGACACCGGCGTCCTCTTCAAACACGGCCTGGGCACCAAACAGGAATACTTCCTTAATCTCCTCATGATCACCGGCCGCCGCTACGTCGACTGGTACGTATCCGAGTCAGGCGGCTTCCCCGCCATCTTCGCCCGCGGCGTCCCCATCTCCGTCCGCTTCTCAGGCGGATACGCCGAACGCGAAGAACTCCTCATCAGCCGCGTCCTCCCCGCCCGCGGTTCCGATGACGCCACCCGTCGCTCCACCTTCTACCATGCCACCGCCACCCCAGACTCCGACAAACATGGCGGCATCCTCGCCTTCTCCACCCTACCCCGCCAGGATTACGCCGCCGTCACCACCACCATCGGCAAAGCCATCGGCGCCCCCACCGGCCTCCAAACCTTCAAGCTCCCCGCCTGGCCAACCTCCATCGGCAAAACCCCCGGCCCCATCACCTGGACCCGCCAGATCCTCTTCATCAAAGACCCCAATCCCGCCGGCGCAAACTACTTCCTCTTCCGCGACACCGTCTCCGAAAACCAGCCCACCATGTGGCAGTTCTGGACCCTCTCCCAGCGCATCGGCGCAACCAAGGAAACCACTCCGCAAAACCTCAATGCCTTTCTCCAGGACGCCCCCGGCAACGTCTCCTCCCCCGCACGTGAACTCTTCGGCGACAACCTCACCGCCGTCGGCCAGTTCGGCGTCGACACCGACTTCTTCATCGCCAGCCCCCAAGCCCGCGCAGACACTCCCCGTCACACCCTCCGCTGGGGCACCACCTACGCCCACTTTGGCAACATGCCGGAGTTTCAAGACCTCCTCCACATCCAGATGCCCGGTAAAGGCGCCTACTACATCGTCGTCTTCCCCCGCGACCGCGCCGCCACCCCTGCCGCCTTCCAGCGCCTCGCCGATGGCGGGATCATCAAAGTCACCGGCGCACACGGCACCGATTACCTCTACGCCTCCGAGCCCAAACAAAGCGTTACCGACGCCGCCGCCAACATCACCTTCGATGCCTCCGCCGCCTCCATCCAGGAACGCGCCGGCCAAACCGCCCTCAGCCTCGCCGGTCCCGGCCTCATCCAATTCAAAGGCATCACCTTCGAGTCCTCCGGCCCCGCAACCCTCCTCATCTCCGACACCTCCACCACCATCGCCACTCCCCAGGACCAACCCAAACAAACCATCACACTCACTCTCCCCAGCAAACCAAAACAAACCCTCACCACCACCCAATCCCAAACCGATATCCCCTAAACTCCTGCCCCCTCCCCCAAAAAATGGCTGGTGCGAGGGCCGCCAATGCATGTTTACAACGCGACGACCACTCACATGCTCTCGTCCGCGTGAGCATGCTTTGTCTTCCATCCGCCGTCTCCATCTTCGAGGCCGAGGGTCCGTCGTATGACAGCCAGAGTCATCGCAGTTTCCAGAACGTCGGCCCCGGTGCAAACGACTTCATTGATTCTTCTTGTTCTTCGCCGCAAGCGTTGAAAGTACACCCGACCCTCTTCTCTTCAATGATCTCTCAAAAAATCCCATTGCCCTACTGAACTCTCCGTATATACTGAGATCTCAGTAGGAACCCATCATGCCACCCGACAAACGCCCATCAGACCTGGAACTCCAGATCCTCTCCCTCCTCTGGCGGCACGGCCCCATGACGGTCCGCCAAGTCCTGGAATCACTTCCGGACAAGCGCAAGCGTGCCTACACCTCGGTCCTCTCCATCATCCAGATCATGGAGAAAAAAGGCTTCCTCACCCACACCCAAAACGGCAACACGCACGTCTACTCCCCCACCCTCACGCGCGCCAAGGTACTCGGCGAGCACATGCGTCGTCTGGTCAGCCACGTCTTTAATCAAAGCGCGCCGCAGGCCATCCAGCAGTTGCTGGATCAAACCCCCGTCACATCTGACGAGCTCCAGCAGATCCGCAAAATTCTCGACGAGCGCGAAGCCCAGCTCCAGAAAAAACCCGGCAAGAAAAAGCCCGGCTGAACTCTCTTTCAGGGGACCAACATGCCTGCGTTTAACCTCAGCCTCACCGTCATCGTCGCCCAGGGTCTTGCCCAGGCGCTTTTGCATTCGCTCTGGCAATCCGGTGCCATCGCGTTCTTCACCTGGGCCCTCCTGAAGCTCATCCCCGCCCGCCACCCGAGCTTGCGGTACTGGCTCAGCCTCGGCTCCCTGGTTTGCATGCTGCTGGCTTTCTTCGTCACTTGGCACGTATTAGGCCGCCAAACCTCCATACCCGACCAACCTGTTCAAACTCCATCCATCACACTTCAATCACGCTCAACCTCCCAACCACAACCCAAAACCCAACCCTCTCCTTCCCCAACCTTCACCGACATCAACACCAATTCATCCACAGCATCGTCTTCTCCAGTGTCCATCTCAGCTTCACCGGCATCGATTCCCTCTGCACCCGCCGCGCCACCTCCACTCACCAGAATCACCCACTCACTCCTCCCCTGGTTTTCCGGCCTTTGGCTCATCGGCGTGGCCGTCATGCTCAGCCGGCTCTTCCTTGCGGTCATTCGCGGCTTTGTCATCCGCCGCTCTGCGTCCCCCATCACCTTCGGGCACGAGCGCGATCTCTTCGATCAACTCTCCGCCCAATTCGCCTCACCCTGGCTCCCCTTCACGCATGCGCGCCTCGCTGTCAGCAGCCGTGTTCAGGTTCCCAGCGTGGTAGGCTGGCTCTGGCCCCTCGTCCTCCTGCCGGCCCACGGGCTCAGCGCGCTTTCGCCCGAGGAACTAAAACTCGTTCTCGCCCACGAGCTCGCCCACACCCGCCGCATGGACGCGCTGGTGAATCTGCTCCAATGCCTCACGGAATCCTTCCTCTTCTTTAACCCCGCCATCTGGTGGGTCAACCGTGTCATCCGCCAGGAGCGCGAGGCCTGCTGCGACGCCATCGCGCTAAGCCTCACCCGCGCCACACCGGACGCCTACATCGGTGCGCTCTACAACTGGGGCCGGATGACCACTGCTGTCGGTGAGCCGCACTTGGCCTTCACCGGCCCGCCCAGGCACAAACTGCTGGATCGCGTCAATCGCCTGGTCACCCCTCACGCCCCGCCAGAGCTCTCCAGCCCAGCCGGCTCGCTCCTGCTCATCGCCGGCATTGTCCTTACCCTTTTCATCGGCACAGCATCCAACCACGTCAGCGGTAAACCCGCGGCTTACATTCCTGATCCCGCCAATCCACCCGTCACCTTGACCTACAAAATTCAAGACCTCACCGACACCAGTTGGAGAATGCGTTTCACTCCGGACCAGGTCGTTGAACACATCACATCCACAGTCGCCACGCCGGACTTCTGGAGCACCATCGACACCGGCCACACCCCCGGCGTCATCACCCGTCGCTTCAATGTCCACCTCATCGTCACTGCCCCCACCCAAACCCACCCCTTCGTCCAGACCGCCCTTTCAAAACTCCGTTGGCGCCAAACCCAGGCGCAAGCGCCCCTCCCTTCTCCATCCCGTGGCGGCTTAGACATCGACCTCATCCCTCCGATGTCTTCCGGTTCTCCAGCCCCCATCGCTCACACATTCACCCCACAACAGGAAACCGCCGCCTTCGCTCAGATCGCCCGGCTCCAATCCCGATACGGCGATCCTCAACCCAATCTCAAGCCCATTCCAGCCAAAGTTCAGGTCCGCCTCATCATGCCCGACGGAATCCCCATCCCCCCTCAATCCCAAGTCTTCCTCGGCTGTCGCGCTGGAAACCTCTGGGGCCCCTCTCAAGCGCAATCTCCTTCTGCCGATGGTTTCTGCACCTTTGAAATCCCGCCCAGTAATTTCGGCGTCACCGCCCATGTACCCGGATACCACACAGATTGGCAGGGCCCTTTCTGGGCGGTCGCTGGCGCCCAATACCCCCTCATCTCGCTCACGCTCAAGCCCAATTCCCTCCGGAAAGTCCAATTTGTTGATAAAAACAATCAAGCGATCAATCCCGGCAAAATCCATCTCGACTACCTTGCAACAGCATTCCGCAATGGCCCCATGCGCCACATCGGCGGCCGATATTTCCCAGGCCCCTCCCTGCCCGTCACCGGTTCCTCCATTGATCTCCTTCTCCCTCCACCCGGAAACATCTTCACGGTTTGCCCTGAAACTCCCGGGCTGGACTTCACCAATGTCTCTGTCACCATCCCTCCCGGCAGCGATCCCATCACCGTCACCCTCTCCCCAAGCCCCCAGGCCACCGGCTTGATCGTTGACGCCAACACCAGCCTGCCCATCGAAAATGCCGCCATCGCTCCACGAGATAACCTTTCTTCTTACCCGTTTCACACCCCCACACCCATCCACACCGATGCCGCAGGCCGCTTCACTTACGGCACCTTCACCTCCACGCCCTACCGCAGCAGTCAAGCCGGGCTCGAACCATTCGAGCCCGGCCCTTACCCTCTATGGGTCAGCGCACCTGGCTATGCCAGCCTCCCGATCTTCGTCGAACGCTCATTCTCAACGCATGTTCCTACTCAACTGAAACTTCTCCGTCAGCAGCCGCACCAGCTTCACATCACGGGTGATCTCACCCGCCTCCCCGGCTACCCTCACTCCCCTTACGTCATTCTCCAGCGCATCACTCTAAGCGGCCCCAGCCAGCCCCAATCCAGCACCAGCCTCCAGTTCCCCGTCACCGTGCAAAGCGGCTCCGCCACCGCGATCATTACCGGCTGCTCAGACCTCACCACCACCGATATCTACCTTCCCGGCCTCATGGCCCTCTACACCACCGTGGGCCCGGCCAGCCCGGCTCCCATCAAATGGCACATCCCCAAAGCCACCGCCACCCGGCCCGTGAAAATCCACATACCCGGACATTCCCCACAAGCCCTCAACAACGCCCGGTTTGAAGTCATCTTCAGCACGCCCGCAGACCCCGGCGAACCCGTCATGCATGCAAAGCGCAATGTGCTCCCTCTCACATTTGATTCCACCTCCACCGCCACTGTCGATCTTCCTCTCCTCACCACCGCAGGTGTCACCTGCGCCGGACTGGACCCCGACATCTGGGACAAGACATTCCCCGTCCCCGAGGGCGATGGACCGCTGCTCATCAGCCGCTACTTCCCCACCCTTCCAGCCAAGGGAGCCATCTTCCTCCGCATCGTCGATGCGCAATCCAACCCCCTCCCCGAATGCCAGGTCTGCATTTCAGACTCTGGTCCATGGTCCCGCATCCGTCGTATTCTCCAGAACACGGCCAATGGCGTCGCCTTTGGTGACCTCCCCATTTGGCCCAAAACATCCTTCAACATCACGCTTCAATTCCCTCTTCGCCCCGATAAGAATTTCGATCTCCCCGCCATCACCCTCACCCCTGATGCACCGGTTCAGGAAGTTCTCATCAGGCTCAGCCCCGACAAACTTTCCGCCACGCTCACCGTGATAAAGCAAGCCCCATAACCTCCTTTTAGAGTGTGGCCGAGTCGTATTTAGCACTGCGCTTATTTCGATTCTGATCTGCCGCTCCACTCACTCTGGCTTCACTTTCTATTGCGCTCAGAGTTTTCTTCAACACAAACTCAAAAACAACACAGGCCCGCGTCTCTGCGGGCCTGTGCATTTGATTCACCTGTCAATCCAGCTTTACCGGCCAGACTCATTCACCAGCACCTGCAGCACGAAAAGCTTCTTGCCTTCCGTCGCCGGCTGCGTGGTCGCGCCGTCGGTCCCCTTGGCAGGCGGCGTATCCATGGATGCGACCGCGGTATTCGCGCTGCGTGCGGCCATCACCAGCCCCGTCGTCGCAGGGATCACCATTCCGCCGGCGTCCGCCACCGTCACGCCCGACAGCAGGCTTTCCATTTGTTCCTGAGTCACCACCAAGCGCAGTTCCCGGGTGCCCGGAGCCATGTTGCCCGGCGAAGGACGAATCTGCGAGGCCATCTGTTCCCGGCCTGCGGTATCGATCGGCTGCTGATTGCTCAGCACCCGGATCTGGTTATTCCCCGCCCAGTCAAGCACGGCCTTTTGGCCCTTGTCGACCGACGCGAAACCAAGATTCACCGTGCGAACCTGCATGCCCGCCACGTCCGAAGACTCCGGCGTCATCTCCGCCATGCTCGGCCCCACTGCGGGACGGTCGATCATGGACGGCGCAGGCGACCCTGTCGGCGTAATCAGCGATGCCAGTGATGTATCGTTCACCTTCAAATCGGATTGCGGGCGCTCACGCACCGCGATTTCGTGAATCGCCTTGGTCGCGCTTGCAGTCCCTTCATATTCCTTGCCCGGCTCCGCCGGCAGGCTGTCCAGGCTGGCCATCCGCCCGGTATCGCTCCGAGGCAGGTCCACCACAAACATCGGGTCCACAGGCTCTTCTTCCGGCTGGGCATCCTGGGCCATCTGAGTCATCAGGGCCAGGTCATCTACACCGGCTTCAGGCGCCAGGTCCTTGGAGGCCACCATGCCGGCATCGATCGTGTTGGCGTTTTCAACGCCCGGATCGGTGTTCACCACTTCAGGCGTGACAGGCGCCTTCATCGCGATATGGCCGGAACCCGGCACATTCGGCAGAACCGTCGCCGGCGCAGGCACAGGCGGCGCATTGAAGTACACCAGCCCAAGTGTCACCGCCACCGTCGCCGCAGCCGCCAGGCCCGAAAGCCCGATCACCTGCGCAGTAAACAATTTATGCTTCTTGTTCGCAGCCGTCTCAAAGGGAATCGGCGCGTCACTGCCCGCCAGCCGTTCACCTGGAATGCCATCCAGCCGTTCCAACACGCCCTTCATCAGGGTCGCCGGTGCCTTCAACTGAGGCAGCGCGCGCATCCCCGCAAGGTCGCGTTTCATCCCGTCAACCTGCTGCCGAAGCACCGGGTCATGAAGCAAATAAGCCTCCACCAGGCGCGCCTGGGCAGGAAGCAGTTCACCTTCGACATACGCCAGCAAGGTCTCTTGAGTTGGAATAGGCGGCACATTCATCTTTGAAACAACCACTCCTGACTATTTGTTATATCAACTGACTCAAACACTTATCAAACTTGAGCTTACGCTCTCTAATCGGTTCCATCCGATGCTTTTGCTTATCCCCGTCTCGCGCGTGCCAGTGATTGCCTGGCTTCCATCCAGGCCCTCAACGCCGCCCGAGCACGAAACAAACGGCTTTTCACCGTGCCCACCGGCACGTCCAGGACTTGGGCGATTTGCGCGTAATCCATTTCCTGCAAATCTCTTAGGACGATTACCCCACGGAATTCTTCGTCCAATTGTTTGATGCCCTCTTGCAAGAGCGCCAAGTCTTCGGCTAATTCGACGTTGCAGTCACCCGTAAGTTCCCGTTCGTCCGATAAACTTTGCCCCAGGGTCGGTCCGTCTTCGCTCGCGCCGGACTCCGCATCCAGGCTCGCCGTCTTGCGCAGCTTCCTCTGGCGCAGGCGCGTCAGCGATTGATTCATGGCAATCCGGGTCACCCATGTCGACAAATCGCTCCGGCCTTCAAATTCCTTCAGATGTTCCACCACGCGCAGCAAAGTCTCCTGCGCCACTTCTTCGGCGTCCTGCGGGTGGGAAAGCATTCTCAGACAGGTGTTGTACACCGGCCCCTGGATCGTCTGCAGCAGGCGTGTCATCGCCAGCCGGTCTCCCCGGGCCGCGGCCTTGATCAGCGAACTATCCAAGTTGTAGGCCATGCAAAACGCAACCTGCATCAAGGAAGCGCCCAGGACGGCCTGGAACGCAAAACAAACACAACGCTTGATCTTAGGACACTAAAAGGTGGGAGGTATTGCCACACCCATCTGGTGTACAGCCGTGTTAGTATGATGCGCTTTTCTCCTCCGGTCAATCCCGCTGAAATACCTAACACAAGACGAATCATGACCACCCGCGACCGCTACGAATCCCCCTTGGCCAGCCGCAACGCCTCCGCCCAGATGCAGGAAGTCTGGAGCCCCAAGCGCAAATTCTCCACCTGGCGCCGCATCTGGCTCGCCCTGGC
>CAZIWA010000040.1:0-41109 GCA_964542875.1 uncultured Phycisphaeraceae bacterium | reverse complement strand
ATGAAGGGGATTTCAATCTCGCCAACGTTCTTGGCGTTGTAATTGGCCAGAGCCTGCACCGCGGCCTTGGGCACAATGTAGTCGTCACAGTTGCGCAGGCACGCTTCCAGAAGCACTTTGATCGAGTAAGGCAGCTTGTCGATACCGGAGCCCAGGGCCGAAAGCTTATAAATCGTCTTGTTGCCGGCGGGGGTCGAAAGGGTCGATTTTGCGTTGAAAAGGTCGGAACCGGTGCTCATCTTAAGTGCCTCATGATTTTCAGATGGTTCTTGGCTGCCGGTGGCATCGCGCCCCGCGCCGTATTTTGCGAGAACAAATAATACCAACTTGCGCCCCATCAGTCCGGCCGCGTCTCCTCCCCTTGTGGTTAAATCCCCTTAAAACCCTAGTTGAAATCCAGTCTCATTAACGCCCAGGCGTATCCCAAAATCCACCCAACGCACAAACCTGACACCCCACGTGTATTTCTTCTCCACTTTTTTCACTTTTTACTAGACATTTCATCCTCACTCACCGTACACTGAAAAAAGTGCATCGCGTTTCCCATGATCAATCACGTCTGAAACTCATGTCTCGCTGATTACGCAAACACGGGCAATCATCTGTTGGATCGCCTGAGTCACTGAAAACCTTCCCTCTAATCGGCATCCGCCCCATGACGCCCGGACCCGATGCGTTCCATCCCTTGAATGATGGAATTTTTCCGGAAAGCACGAGGTCGTCGATGGATGAACTACTGGAAGACTCCGAGCGCCTTGCAAAGCTCACCGCCCTTCTGCCCGGCATGGTCTACCAATTCCGGATGTACCCCGACGGCCGCTGGTGTCTGCCCTATTCAAGTGATGGCATCCGCCAGCTCTTCGGGGTCGATCCTGAAGAAGTCCGCCTTGACGCCACCCCCGCCTTTGGCGCCATCCATCCTGAAGACCGCCCCGGCGTTGAACAAAGTGTCCATCAATCTGCCTCCACGCTTTCCCTCTGGCACACCCGCTTTCGCATCACGCGCGATCATGGCGGATGGATCTGGGTCGAAGGCCAGGCCCGCCCCGAGCGGCTTCCCGACGGCTCCACCCTCTGGCACGGCTTCATCTCAGACATCACTGAACGCAAAGCCGTTCAGGATGAAGTCCTCCGCGTGCGCGACCAGCTCAACGCCATCATGATCAGCCTTCCGGAAGTCATCTATTCCGTCTCGCTGGATTATAAAACCCACTACTTCATCGGCCCCGCCACGCTCAGCGTTTTCGGCCGCCCCGTCGAATATTTCCTCAATGACGAAAACCTCTGGTCTAAGGTCATTCACTCCGAAGACCAGAACAAACTCAAACGGTGCCGGGCCGATCTCTGCTGCGCCGGTTGGTGCAGCATGGAAGTACGCATCATCAAGCCCGACGGCTCCATCGGCTGGGTGAATGATCAGGCCCGAATCATCCGCGACGCCGCAGGCAAGCCCCTGCGCATTGACGGTGTCGTCTCGGACATCACCGGCCGCATCCAGGCCGCTCAGGAATTGCGCCAGGCGCGCGACGCCGCCGAAGCCGCCAGCCGGCACAAATCCGAATTCCTCGCAAGCATGAGCCATGAGATCCGCACCCCCATGACGGCCATCCTCGGCTATTCCCACCTGCTCACCTCCGGGCGGCCCACCCCCAGCGAACAATCCCAGTGGTCGCGCAACATCCGCCAGAACTCCGACTACCTCTTGAACCTTCTCAGCGACATCCTTGATATCTCCAAGATCGAGGCCGGCCAGATCGATCTCCAGCCCGAACCGCTTAATCCGTGGGAGCTCGTCCAGTCCATCGGCGCGCTCATGTCTCCCCGCGCCTCGGAAAAGCTCCTCATGCTGGACGTCAACCGCTTTGGCCCCACGCCCGTCACCGTCACGCTCGACGCCACCCGGCTTAAGCAGATCCTCGTGAACCTCGCCTCCAACGCCATCAAGTTCACTGACAAGGGCTCCGTCCAGATTGAAATGTCCTCTGAGCCTTCCGAAGCCGGCGACCGCCACTACCTCGTCTTCACCATCTCCGACACCGGCATCGGGATCGATCCCGACAAGCACGACCGGCTCTTTAAACCCTTCTCGCGCATCAACGACGGCACACCCTCGGGCATCCGGCCCGGCACCGGTCTGGGTCTCGTCACCGCGGCCCAGTTCGCCAAAATGATGGGCGGAAACATCACCGTCGAATCCGTCCCCGGCCAGGGCAGCCGCTTCACCGTCAAGATCGACGTCGGCCCCACCTTGCACCTCCAATTCGTCGATGATTCCTCACCCTGCAAGCCCGCCTCCGACGCGATCGCAAACCCCATGAGCCCAGATGCGCTCTCGGGCACCCGCATCCTCGTCACCGACGACAACCCGGACAATCAGCGCATCATCAAATTCATCCTCGAGCAATCCGGCGCCATCGTGGAGCTTGCCGATCACGGCTGCGAGGCCACTCAGCGCATCATGCACCCCGGCACCCGCTCCCCCATTGATCTGATCCTCATGGACATGCAGATGCCTGTCTGCGACGGCTACACCGCCACGCGCATCCTCCGTTCCAAGATGTACACCCTCCCCATCATTGCCCTCACCGCGTACACCATGGCCGGCGACCGGCAGAAATGCCTGGATGCCGGCTGCACCAGCTATCTCACCAAGCCCGTCGTCCCCGATGTGCTCGTGCAGGAAGTCCTGAAATTCCTCCCCCCCAAGGACTGGCAAAACGCCCCTCTCTCCCAGGTCTGGGCCAAGAACACCCTCACCCAGGCGCACCCCAAGCCTCAGCCCGCCCAGGCAGCCAACAAGGCCCTGGCCACCATGCTCTCCAACCCGCGGTTTGCCAAGCTCGTCAAGGAATACGTCGCCGGTCTCGACGAAACCCGCGACCAGATCCTTACCCACCTGGAAGGCAACGATCTGGACGCCCTGCGTGTCGCCGCCCATCGCCTCAAGGGCTCCGGCACCAGCTACGGCTTCCCGGAGATCACCCGTGCCGGCGCCGCCTGCGAGGCCGCCATCAAAACCGGCCAGCCCATCGATCAGATCACCGTCCTGGCTCACGATCTTGTCGCCCAGATCGATCTCGCCCGCACCACCCCCGGCATCTGATTTTTGCCTTTCCTTCACCTTGCATCTGTGATTTTTCAGATTTTCTTTTGGGTCCATATGCTTGGTATGACCCGCCCCCGGGCTGATTCGTAACCCAATTTGTTATTACTTCATTCAACACAGCCGCCAATAATAAGTTACATGTACTTAACACCTCTTCGATAATCCCACTTAGCTCGATGCCATCGCTTCCTGCCGGCCTCCCGGAATATGATCACTGGTTCATATCGCTCAGAATCTCGCAGCCAAAACCTTATATTTCTCTGGACACAATAGGGCCTTGCTCCTTATCCTGTGAGTCACATTTAGTTGCTTTAGGTTCCTTGATTCACTTCTGAACAAATAAAAAAAGACCTTCGCATTCGGCCTCGTAAGCCGCTTGTTGGTCACCAAGCCTTTCCGGAGCCCTTTGCCATGACGCAAGGAAACCACCTGAATTTACCTTTGGATTCCACTCCGTCTGCAACCCTTTCTGATTCCTTTCCCGCTGCGATCGCTGATGACGCCAACAGATTCGCAAAGCTCACTGCTTTGCTTCCTGGAATGGTTTGTCAGTTCCGTCTTTTTAAAGATGGCAGGTGTTGCTTTCCGTATGCCAGCCCCCGCATTGCGGAAATTTTTCGCCTTGAGCCGCACGAAATCAAAACCGATGGCACCAAGCTCTTCGAACGCATTCATCCTGACGATCTTGCCCGCATCAACGCCGCCGTCCGGGAGTCCGCCACGCACCTCACCCCGCTGCATGAGCAGTTTCGCATCCGCTTCCGTGATGGCGTCACCACCTGGGCCGAAAGCCGTGCGCAGCCCGAGCGGCTTGAGGACGGCTCCGTCCTCTGGCACAGCTTCGTCACCGACATCACGCATCAGAAGCTGATCGAGGAAACCTCCGCCAAGCGGGAATTCCTCTTCCGCAAAATGGCCGACGCGTCTCCCGTGTTCATCTGGATGTTCGGCGCCGACGGCCACGTCGAATACGCAAACAAAACCATGCTCGACTTCCTCGGATGCCCCCTTCAGCGTGTGCTGGGCACAGGCTGGCGGAATTTCGTCCACCCGGACGATCTCGCCGCTTCCTACTCACAACTCCTCATGCGGATGGAGGCGTCGGAACCCTTTCACTACCTCGTACGCACCCTTCGCCACGATGGCGTCTATCGCACCACCGCCAACTGGGCCCGTCCCTGGTTCCACGATGACGGCACCCTCGGCGGGTATATCGGCTCCAGCATCGACATCACCGAACAAAAAGCCGCGCAGGACGACATCATCAAAATGCGCGACCAGTTCGACTCCATCCTCTCCAGCCTTCCCGAAGTCGTTTACTCCCTCTCACCGGACTTCAACACCGTCTACTTCGTCGGCTCCGCCACCGAACACGTTTACGGCCGCCCCGCGCAGGACTTCATCAACGACACCGACCTCTGGCTCAAAGTCATCCATCCCAATGATCTATTCAAAATCGACCATTTCATGGACGACCTCCACCGGCACGGTCAGGCTTGCGTCGAATATCGCATCATCAAGCCCGATGGCTCCCTGGGTTGGGTCAGCGATAAGGCCCGCATCATCCGTGACAAATCCGGCGCAAGCGTGCGCGTCGACGGCGTCATCGTGGATATCACCAGCCGGGTGGAAACCGACGCCCAGCTCCGCGCCGCCAGAACCGCCGCCGAAAACGCCAGCCGTCATAAGTCCGAGTTCCTCGCCAGCATGAGCCACGAGATCCGCACCCCCATGACCGCCATCGTCGGCTATGCACATCTGCTCACCTCCGGTCGCCCCACTCAGCAGGAACAGGCGCTCTGGTCGGGTCACATCCGCAGAAATTCCGACTACCTTCTCAACCTCGTCAACGACATTCTCGACCTCTCCAAGATCGAAGCCGGCCAGCTCGAACTTCAACTCCAGCCCATCGATCCCTGGAACGCCGTCCAGAACGTGATTGACCTCATGGCGCCCCGCGCCTCCGAAAAATTGATCGCGCTCAACATCTCCAGGCGAGGCGAAACCCCTTCGCAAATCACCACCGACGGCACCCGCCTGCGCCAGATCCTCGTCAACATCGTCTCCAATGCCGTCAAATTCACCGACCGCGGCTCCATCTCCCTTGAAATGTCATCCGCCAGCGATCCCATTTCCGGCAATTCATCCCTCGTCTTCACCATCACCGATACCGGCATCGGAATCGACCCTGCGAAACTTCAGCAGCTCTTTAAACCCTTCTCCCGCGTCTCCGAAAACACCACCGGCTCCATCCGCCCAGGAACCGGTCTTGGTCTGGCCATTGCCCGAAACTTCGCCGTCATGCTGGGCGGAACGATTACCGTCGAGTCCGTACCCGGTCAGGGAAGCCGCTTTACCGTCTCCATCAATGCCGGCCCCACCAGCCAGCTCACTTTCATTCCTCAAGACAATCTGCCTGCTCCGGCTCTCGCCGCTCCCGCCAGCCCCCTCACCCCCAACACCCTCGCGGGCGTTCGTATCCTCGTCACCGACGACAACCCGGACAACCAACGCATTGTTGAATTCATGCTTGAGCAAGCCGGCGCCACCGTGGAACTCGCCAATCACGGCTGCGAAGCAACCGACCGGATCATGACTCCCGCGGGCAAGCCTCCCATCGACTTGGTGTTCATGGACATGCAAATGCCCGTTTGCGACGGCTACACCGCCACACGCATGCTCCGCTCCAGGGGGTTCACCCTTCCGGTCATCGCGCTCACGGCATTCACCATGGCCGGCGATCGTCAAAAGTGCCTCGACGCTGGCTGCACCAGCTACCTCACCAAGCCCGTCGTTCCAGACACACTCGTGCAGGAAGCCCTCCGATTCCTGCCCCGCCGCGCCGGCACCCCGGCCAACAACGCAGCGCCGGTGAGAGACAGAAAACCTCTCAACCCCATGCTTGCCAATCCCAGGTTCAGCAAATTGGTGAAGGACTACATCGAAGGGCTTGATGAAACACGGCAATTCATCCTCACCAACCTCGACAATGCCGACTTCGACGCCCTGCGGATTCTCTCTCACCGGCTCAAAGGCTCCGGCACCAGCTACGGCTTCCCCGAGATCACCCAATCCGCTGCCGCCTGCGAAGCAGCCATCAAATCGGGCAAGCCCGTCGCCGAGGTCACAACCTGCGCGCATCACCTCATCGCCCAGCTTGATTCCGCCCGCGCCTCTGAAATCTAACGCTTCATTTTATTTGCGACTGGAATAAACCACGTAACAGCAAGCCATGTTCCATGTTAGGAATATTCGCTTTTAACCCGCGTCTTAAAGTTTGGTGATTGAGAACTAAACTCATCATTCCACATCAAACTTAATGCCTTTATTTCAATTCTGGATTCAAGACAATAATTCATATTTTTCTCAATTTCTCTGGACTTTTACCCTATATGTCGACTATTCTTGTCACAGATTAAATGTTCACCTGTCTAGTTTTATTTTAAGTATTCTCAATAAAAACCAGCAACCTACGGCCACGTGCGCCGCCCGTCTGGTTACAACTCAGAATCGGAGACCCTGCCATGCCGCAAGGACACCGAATCCCCGAAGCTCGGTTCGCAATGCCATTCACCCCGTCGACTTCCAACTGCGTCCCCATCAACCACATCGATGAAGCCCAGCGGCTCGCCAAACTCACAGCCCATCTCCCGGGCATGGTCTGTCAATTCAGGCTCTTCCCTGACGGCACCTGCTGCTTTCCCTACGTCAGCGCCGGCATCCGCAACATCTACCGGCTTGAACCCCAGGACGTGCAAAACGATGGCACCCGCGTTTTCGATCGGGTTCACCCTGACGACCTCGCAAAAGTCAATGCCTCAGTCCGCACCTCCGCTGTGAATCTGACCCTCTGGCATGAGCAGTACCGGCTCAAGTTCGACGATGACGAAGTCACCTGGGTCGAAGGCCGCGCACAGCCCGAACGCCTGGAAGACGGCTCCATCCTCTGGCACGGCTTCATCTCCGACATCACCCGCCAGAAGCAAAACGAGCAGGCCATCGCGCACCGTGAGTCGCTCTTTCGCAAAATAGCCGATGCCTCTCCCGTCTTCATCTGGATGATGAGCGCGGACGGCCAGATGGAATATCTCAATAAAACCCTCCTTAACTTCATCGGCCATGACCTGCAGGCCATGGTCGGCACAGGCTGGCGTCAAGCCGTCCATCCCAGTGATGCAGGCCCCGCCTATGAGCATCTCATGGCCTGCATGAAGGCCCGCCTGCCCTATGAGTTCCAATTGCGCTACCGCCGTAACGACGGCGTCTACCGGCTCACCGCAAACTGGGCCCGCCCTTGGTTCCACGACGACGGCTCCCTGGGCGGATACATCGGCTCCAGCATCGACATCACCGAACAGAAACAAGCCCAGGACGATGTCGTCAAAATGCGCGACCAGTTGGATTCCATCCTCACCAGCCTCCCGGAAGTCGTTTACTCCCTCTCTCCGGACCTCAGCAAAAACTACTTCGTCGGCTCCGCCACCCAGGCCGTTTATGGCCGCCCCTCCAAAGACTTCCTGGAAGACCCCAACCTCTGGCTCAAAGTCATTCATCCTGACGATGTGTCCAAAATCGAAGAGGGTCTCGAAGAGCTCAACCGCACGGACAAATCCTGCACCGAATATCGCGTCATCAGGCCTGATGGTTCTCTTGGCTGGGTCATCGACACCGCCCGCATCATCCGTGATAAATCCGGCACGCCGGTTCGCATCGACGGCGTCGTCGCCGACATCACGCATCGCGTAAAGTCTGATAACGACCTTCGCAGCGCCCGCGACGCCGCTCAGGCCGCCAGCCGCCATAAATCCGAGTTCCTCGCCAGCATGAGTCATGAGATCCGCACCCCCATGACCGCGATCGTCGGCTACGCGCACCTGCTCACCTCCGGCCGCCCCACCCTTCAGGAACAAGCCCTCTGGTCGGGTCACATCCGCAGCAACTCTGACTACCTCTTGAACCTCGTCAACGATATCCTCGACCTCTCCAAGATCGAGGCCGGCCAGATCCAACTCCAGACCCAGCCGGTGGATCCCTGGGCCATTGTCCAAAGCGTCGTTAACCTCATGGCGCCTCGCGCATCTGAAAAGATGCTCTCCCTTGAAGTCTCACGATTTGGAGACACCCCCGCCCTCACCACCACCGACGGCACCCGGCTGCGCCAAATCCTTGTGAACCTCGTCTCCAACGCCATCAAATTCACGGACAAGGGTTCCATCGGCCTCGAAATGTCCTGCGAAAACGACCCGCAAACCAACCGCACAAACCTCGTCTTCGTCGTCTCCGACACCGGCATCGGGATCGACCCTGAAAAATTCACCCAGCTCTTCAAACCCTTCTCAAGAATCTCCGACGGCTCCCCCGCCACCCTCCGGCCCGGCACAGGCCTGGGCCTTGTCATCGCCATGAAATTCGCCCGCATGCTCGGCGGTGCCATCACCGTCGAATCCGTCCCCGATCAAGGCAGCCGATTCACTGTCAAAATCGACGCCGGGCAAACCAGCGCCCTGAATTTCATCCCCGAATCCGACCAATCCACTCTCACCCCGCAAGCCCCACACGCCCCACTCGCTCAAAACGCCCTTCTCGGCGCTCACATCCTCGTCACCGACGACAACCCGGACAATCAGCGCATCATCAAATTCATCCTCGAGCAATCCGGGGCAACCGTTGAACTTGCCAACCACGGCGGTGAAGCCGTTGACCGCATCATCAATCCCGCCGGCCGCCCCACCATCGACGTCGCACTCATGGACATGCAGATGCCCGTCTGCGACGGCTACGCCGCCACCCGGATCCTAAGGTCCAAAAACCACACCTTCCCCATCATCGCCCTCACCGCATACACCATGTCCGGCGACCGGCAAAAGTGCCTCGACGCAGGCTGCAACAGCTACCTCACCAAGCCTATCATCCCCGACACCCTCATTCAGGAAGTCGTCAAATGGCTCCCCGCCAAAGCGGCTTCCAGGCAAGAACCTTCGGCACCTTCCTCCACTCCAGCCCGTCCCCCGTTTGCAGCTTCAGGCCGCTTCGCCGAGCTAGTGAAGGAATACCTTGAAGGCCTCACCGAAACCCGGCACAAGATTCTCGTCCACTTGCTGGACACAGATTTTGAATCCCTGCGCGTACTGGTTCACAAGCTAAAGGGGTCGGGCAGCAGCTACGGATTCCCGCTCATCACCAAGACAGCCAGCATCTGTGAAACCGCCATCAAGTCCGGCCGCACCCCGGAGGAAATCACGATTGCCGGCCGAGCCGTCGTCGAACAAATCGACGCCGCCCTCATCAAGCGTGGATGAGCCCCTCTCCTCTTTCTCTGACCAGACCTCAGACCCAATCCCTCTCGTATTTACAACCCGTTCCCAATGGATTAATGTATCGTGAGGTATATAATGTAAGCGGTTCCACAACGGAGGCGGCCATGCCCGCAGGCAGACCACGAGCTTTTGACACTGACAAGGCGCTTGATGCGGCGTTGCGTGTCTTTTGGAAACGCGGCTACGAAGGTGCCTCCCTTCCAGAGCTCACCCAGGCCATGGGCATCAATCGCCCCAGCATGTATGCCGCATTTGGCAACAAGGAATCCCTCTATAAAAAAGCTGTGGACCGCTACTCGCAAGGCCCCGCCTGTCACCTGCTCGAAGCGCTTAACGAGCCCACCGCGGCAGGCGTTGCACAACACGTCATGTATGGCAGCGTTGAGCTCATCACCAACCCTAAAAACCCTCCCGGCTGCCTCCACGTCCATGGCATTCTGGCTTGTGGCCAAGACTCAGATTCCGTGCGCAACGAAATGATCGCCAAGCGCGCAGAGTATGAAACCAAGCTCGCCAAACGCTTTGAACGCGCCAAAAAAGAAGGCGATCTCCCCAAATCAGCCAACCCTGCGGACCTGGCCCGCTACGTCTGCACCATCACCCAGGGCCTCGCCGTCCGCGCCACCTCAGGCGCTTCCAGCGAAGAACTCCGCAAAGTCGTTGCCATCGCCCTGGAAGCCTGGCCCAAGTAACCCGCTCCGGAACCAAAGCCCAGGCCTCTTGCCGACTCTTGCCCGCGCCGAAAAAACTCCCCCATCAACACCAACCACCCGGGTGCCGCAGCACGGCCCACAGCCGTGCCTTTGTCTTGTGCGTGCGACATCATCATTACAACCAAACCAAACAACCCGATGCACGAAGCATCGCCCAGACCTTACTTCACCTCGACTGCCGGTTGCGTCTGCACCACGGGCTGCGTCGTCGCCGGCTGGGTCGCCACGGCCTGAGCCGCGGAAACTTCCGCAGGCTGGGTCGTCGCAGGCCCTTTGGGCATCTTGGGAAGGTCAAGTTCCTTCACCTTCGCGCCAGCGGCCTTCTTGGCGGCTTCGGTTGCTTTCATCTTGGCTTGGTTGGCAGCCATGCGCTTTTCAGTTTCCTTCTGCGCCTTGGCTTCTGCTTCGGAGTCCAGCTTGCTGGAAGCATGCAGGGTGGGAATGTAAGGCCGCTCCGCCGGTTCGCGCCGCAGGCGTTCCACCGGGCTGGCGTCACGGGCCAGTTCAATTACCCAGTTACCGGCGATACCCAGCAAAATACAGCCCGCGGCGGCCAGACATGCCGCCGTCTGACGTGTCCGCCGCACAGCCATCTGCGTGTTGGGATTCGGCTTGGAGCCGTACGCCGCGCTGACAATCTTCAGATAGTAGCCCGCGGAGATCGCGCTGTTCACCACCGCCAGCACCACGATCCACGGGTGCCCGTCGGTGAACGCCGCGCCGAAGATGAACACCTTGCCGATGAACGTGCCCAGCGGCGGCAGACCGATCAGCGAAAACACGCCAATCGCCATCACCGCGCCAAGCCGCTTGTGCGACCGGGCAAATCCTGCAATGTCATCCAGCGTCTGCGCCTCTTCCCCGTTCACACGGATGCAGCTCAGCACGCCGAACACCGCCACGTTCGCCAGACCATAAGCCAGCAGGTAGAACAGCACCGCAGCCACGCCGTTGCCCATGGAGGTCGAGCTCACCGTCGCGCTCACGCACACCAGCGCCACTAGCATGTAGCCTGAGTGGGCAATCGAGCTGTACGCCATCATTCGCTTGATGTTGGTCTGCAGCAGGCCCAGCGTGTTCCCGAAGAACATCGTCAGCACCGCGAAGATCAACACCAGATTTGTAATGTAAGCCGGCAGCGGCCACTTCATCGTGTTGAGCAGAATCACCAGCGCCACAAAGCCGGCGATCTTAGGCACCACCGACAGGAACGCCGTCACGGAGGTCGCCGCGCCCTGGTACACGTCGGCGGCATAGAAATGCATCGGCACCGCGGCGATCTTAAAAAAGATGCCGATGATCGCCAGCGTAAAGCCAAGCTTAAACAGCGGAGAAAGCTCGCCGTCCGCCTTGATTGATTCATGCACCTGCGCCGCAACCGAGAGCAGCGAATCCGGATTGTCCGCCAGCAGCACGGTTGTGCCTGCTGCGCCGTAGATCAGCGCAAACCCGTACAGGAAGATCGCCGCCGCCAGCGCTCCCAGATAGAAGTACTTCACTGCGGATTCCTGCGCCTGCTTCTTGTCGCGCGTGATGGCGATCATCACATACGTCGGCAGGCTCACCAGTTCCAGCGCCAGGAAAAGCCAGATCAGGTCATTGGCGCTCCCCACCAGCATTACGCCCGTCAGGCTCAACAGCATGAATGCGAAGTATTCCCCGCGAATGACGCTGCCCGCGTCAAACGGCTCGCTGGACTTTCCGTCTTCGATTGCCCCCGTCAATTTCAGTTCCGTGGGCACGCCCACGCCTACCGCCACCAGAAGCACGCCCAGCACAACCACCAGAAGTTTCACGAAGCCCGACAGATCCGCGCTCGCTGCGGTCACGTAGCTGGAGATAAACCCGAGCACTTCGGCCCGGATGGTCGTGTTCACGATCAGCGCCAGCACAGCCAGAAGCACCACGCCCGTCGTCACCCACGAGGCCGTCTTGCGCACGTTGGATGATTCGGAAAACCGGGTGAAGAAAATCACCAGCAATGCGATGGGCAGCACGCTGCCGATCGCCACCACCTTGGTGAAGCTGGTGAACCCTTCGATCGCGCCGCCTGAGATAAGCAGGGTCAAGATCGCAGCCCATGGGCACAACAGCCGGATGGACGCCGACTTGAACAAGCCCATGAACAGGATGACCGTCGCTCCGATGAGCAGGACGATCTCAGGCCCTAACGTTTGAAGTTTATCGATCATTGTCGTGAGGTCTCGGTATCAAAAGGCCTTTTTAGCCAAGGCCCAGGCTCTATCGACGGGTGTTTAACAAGGCCATTAAGGGCTGGGTTGAGTCGTCGCCGGCACGGTCGTGGCAGCAGCAGGTGCTTCCCCGGCAGGCTGGGCCGGCGGCACTTGTGAAGCATCTTCCACCTGCGGCTTGGTCGTCGCTTCGGCCGCGGGTGCAACCGGCTTTTCCGCCTTGGGCTTGGGTGCAGCCGGCTTCTTGGCCTTAGGTGCGGGCTTGGTCGTCGGCTCGGGGTTCACCGGCCGATCAAGGTTTGCATTGTTGATCCGGATCCGGGTTTGCGGGCCCGCCTTAAGGTTCGCGGCCTGCTGTGCATTCACCATCACACCCTGCATGGAGTTCACCATCGCAGAAGGCTGTAAACCAAACCAGAGGCATCCCAGCGCCAGCGGAATCACCACGATCAGCTCCCGCAAGCCAAGGTCTTTCACCTGGTCCAAAGACAGCCGCGCGCCTTCCGCCGGGGCATGCCCGTGCGTCGGTTCTGCCGTATCGGCGCCGGCGCCAAGCACAGGCAGGCGAACCGGCCCGAACACCACCTTGCCCAGCATGTGCAGCATGTAGATTGCGGAAAGAATCACACCCAGAGCGGCCACCGAGGCCAGGCCGATGCCCCAGTGAGACCAGGTCGCCTGTGTCGCTTCCTTGATCTCCGGCGTCCGCAGCGAGTCAAACATGCCGGATTGGAAAGTGCCCGCCAGGGTCAGGAATTCACCCCAGAAGCCGTTGAGCCCGGGGAGCCCGACGTTCGCCAGCGCGAAGAACACGAAGAAGAAAGACCACACCGGCATGGCCTTGGCCAGCCCGCCCAGCATCGGCATTTCGTCGGTCTTAAAGCGTTCTTCAAGCATCCCGATGCAGAAGAACAACCCGGCGATCGTAAGCCCGTGGTTGATCATGTAGTATCCCGCGCCGCCCATGGCGATCTGGTTGAGGCTCACCAGCCCCAGCACGCAGAACCCAAGGTGCGAGATCGAGGAATAGGCGATCAGCTTCTTCAGCGACCGCTGCGACCAGCAGATCATCGCGCAGTAAAGGATGCCCACCACCGCCAGCACGCCGATGATCCAACCGTATTCGATCACCGCGCTCGGCAGCAAAGGCAGCACCAGGCGGATCATCCCGTACAAGCCCATCTTGGCCAGCACCGCCGCCAGGAATACAGACCCCGCGGTCGGCGCTTGCGGGTAAGCCGCAGGCGGCACGCTGTGGAACGGAAACAGCGGAATCTTCACCGCAAAGCCCAGCATCAGCGCCAGCAGCAGCAACCCCTGCGTCGAAGCAGGCAGGTTGTGGGCGATGTTCATCAGCATGTCGAACCGGAACGTCCACATCCCGGGTTCCGTTGCGCCCACCTTCTCCGGCGCCAGCGTGGAGTAGAAATACCCCATGTAGAGAATCGCCGAAAGCGCGATCATCGATCCCGCAAAGGTGTACAGGAAGAATGTCTTGGCAGCCTGCCGGCGTTCATGCCCGCCGTACACGCTGATCAGGAAGAACACAGGAATCAGGGTGAATTCAAAGGCGATGTAGAAAAGCACCGCATCCTGCGCCGTGAACGTCGCAATCAGCGAAGCCAGCAGAAGCAGGTACCACGCATGGAATTCCTTCACCCGGACCTTGATCGAATCCCAGGACGCGATGATGCCCAGCACGCCCAGCACCGCGGTCAGGAGCAGCAGCCAGATCGAAAGCGCATCCGCGCCAAATGAAAGCTGCACGCCGATCTGCTTGTACCACATCTCCATCGTGCCTTGATCGGTGGGAAACTGCCATTCGGAAGGCTTGTCCCACTCAAAGCACCACGCCAGCCAGCCCGTCGCCCCCAGCACGACCAGTGACCACGCCAGGCTCACCCACCGAACGATCCGGTCGGACCCCGGCAAAATGGCGATCGCCATGGCACCGAAAATCGGCGTCAGGAAAAG
This sequence comes from uncultured Phycisphaeraceae bacterium, assembly GCA_964542875.1. GTDB lineage: Bacteria > Planctomycetota > Phycisphaerae > Phycisphaerales > Phycisphaeraceae > CAZGOM01. The sequence continues at coordinate 26,807 of CAZIWA010000040.1, read as the reverse complement.
AAGCGGAATGAAGGGAAGTTTTAGCATAGAAAACGGCTTACCCGTTAGTGTCTTTAGGTGTTTAGCGGCTCTTTAGTAGACCAACTGATAGACCAGGAACGCGACCACCGCAAGGCCGAAGGCCATCCCAAGGGCATACCCCTGGAGCGACCCCTTTTGACCGATCCTTGCGATGTAACCCACACCCGAGGGCACCGCACCCACGAGGCTTACAAGGTTCTCAACGACGATCCGATCGAACGCAAACAACAGGTCGCTCGTCACCTTCAGCGGACGAACGATCACCGCGTCGTAGATCTCATCCACATAAAGTTTGTTGGAAAGCAGTTTCACCGGGAAGGCCAGCGTCTTGGCCACCGAATCGCCCGTCGGCCGGGAGATCAGGTGAAAGTAAGCCGCCAGCAGGATGCCCAGCACCGCCACCACGCTGGAGATCACCATCATCTGCCCGTGGCTCACCACATGGGCTTCCTCGGAAACCACGTTGGCGAACCGTGCGCTGGAGCCCTGGATAATCGTCTCCACTTTCGGTCCCAAGAAGCCAAAGCCCAGCGCGCCCACCGCCAGCAATGCCAGCGGGCCGTTCATCAGCCAGGACACTTCATGCGGTTCCTGATGGTGCTCCACTTGAATGCCCGAGTCTGTGTGTTCCGGCGAGGCGTGCCCGTGGTCATCGCCCATTTCGTACTTGGTCGGGCCCATGAACACCCGGAACCAGAGCCGAAATGCGTAGAACGCCGTCAGGAACGCCGTCAGCAGGCCCACGCACCCCAGCACCAGGCCAAGGCCCTTGTGCTCGTGGTAGTTGAACGCCGCGGCCAGGATCTCGTCTTTGGAGAAGAAGCCCGAGGTCAACGGGAAGCCGGCCAGCGCCAGCGCGCCGATCAGCATCAGGATCCCCGTCACCGGCATCTTCTTGAGCAAACCGGAAATCTTCGACATATCCAGTTGACCCGCCAGCGCGTGCATCACGCTGCCCGCCGTCAGGAACAACAAAGCCTTGAAGAATGCGTGCGACACCAGGTGAAACACGCCCGAGTATGCGCTCAGCACGCCCACGCCCAGGAACATGTACCCAAGCTGAGACACTGTTGAATACGCCCACACGCGTTTGAGGTCGTTTTGCGCCAGCGCGATCACCGCACCCAGGATCGCCGTCAGCGCGCCGATCACCGCCACCGTGGGCAGCGCCCATTCGGAAAGCTGGAACACCGGGCTCAACCGGGCAATCAGGTACACGCCGGAGGTCACCATCGTCGCCGCATGGATCAGCGCCGACACCGGTGTGGGGCCTTCCATCGCGTCAGGCAACCACACAAACAGCGGGAACTGCGCGCTCTTGCCCAGCGCCCCCATCAAAAGCAGGAACGGCGCGATCACGCCCAGGCAAGGCAGCACCTGCGAAACCGACTTGTAATTGATCACGGCCTGTTCCACCGCACCGGTCACCACGATCTTGTCGTTCAAGAGCGCCTGTGCCGCGGGCAGAATCACCTTGTATTCCACCGAGCCAAACAGCCAGTACACCGCGAAGATGCCCAGCGCAAAGCCAAAGTCGCCGATCCGGTTGACGATAAACGCCTTCTTGGCCGCGGCCACCGCTGCGGGCCGCTTGTAGTAGAAACCAATCAGCAGGTAGCTGGCCACGCCCACGCCTTCCCAGCCGAAGTACACCAGCACCAGGTTGTCAGCCATCACCAGGCAGGTCATCGCCAGGATGAACAGCGACACATAGGCGAAAAACCGCGCGTATCCCGGGTCACCCTTCATGTAGCCGGCCGCATAAACGGCGATCAGCGTGCCGATGCCGGTGATCACACCCAGCATCAGCATCGTCAGCGGGTCGATGTAGAACGAAACATTGGCCACAAAGCCTGAGTCCATGCTCAGCCAGGTGAACAGATGCACGATCCGGCCGCTCAGGTCCGGCAGCACGTTGTCGGCGCTGTACACCGGGGCAGTCCCCTGCGTCCACACGCTCAGCGCGATGCCGAATGATCCAATCAGCGCCAGGATCGTAAACACGGGCGCCAGCGCCCGCATCGGCCTCACCAGGCAGCAAAGCCCGCAAAGCACCATGGCTAGGGCCGAAAGCACCGGGATATATTTGACGATTTCCATCAGCTCTTGATCCAAAGTTCTTTTAAGAAGCCAAACCGCACGCCAGTCACCGGCCACATCAGCCGGCCAGCTCGCCCCACGACTGTGCATCCAGGGTCCGGTTGCGTCGGAACAGATAGACCACCAGCCCAAGCGCCAGCGCGGATTCCGCCGCCGCAATCGTGAGAACGAAGATCACAAACGTCTGACCCGTCGTGTTCCCGTGGTATGCGCTAAACGCCCCCAGCGTGATCGCCACGCCTTGGAACATCATTTCGGTGCACAGGAACATGATGATCAGGTTCCTGCGCGTCAGGAATCCAATGATTCCCAGCACAAACAGGATGGCCCCGGTAACCAGATAGTGGGATAAGGCCAGGGTATGCATTGCCTTGCTTCCGTGAGTAAGTAGAAGTTCGTCGCCGTGCCGGCACACGCCGACCGCAGCCGGGGCTTAGTGCCCCGCTCCAGGAGTCTCGGTCTCCACGCGCTTTCGCGCGATCACAACCGCTCCCACCAGCGACAACAGCAGAATCACGCCCGCCAGCTCCAGGCCAAGCGGATGGTTCTTAAACAGGTCCACACCCACGCGTTCGGCGTTGTCCAGCTTCTTGTCGGGTACGACATCGCTGGCCTTCGCTGCTTCCAGCGCCTTGGCTGAAAGCGTCGCGCTTGTCCCCGGTATCGTGTACACCAGCGTCGATTTGCGCTGGGGCAGCATTTCCTTGATCACCGTCTCATCGCTGGCTTCCAGCGCCGCCGGCACCGGCTTGGTCGTCGGGTTCAGCAGAATCGAAAGCAGCATCGCCAGCAGGAAGAACCCCACCACCGTCCCCAGCACGGGGTCCTTGGCGGTGTTGTCAAAGCTCAGTCCCGCCACTTCACCGGTCTCTTTTTCCACAACCGGGTCGCCCGCCTGTGCCGCGAGCATGATCACGAACACATACGTCACCAGGATTGCGCCGCCGTAGATGATCACCATGGCAAACGCGATGAATTCGGCATTCAAAGTCAAAAGCAGGCCCGCCGAAGCCAGCACCACCATGATGAACCACAACGCGCTGAACACCGGCTTTTTATGCGTAATCACGCGCACCGCGCTGAACACGGCAATCGCGCTGAACAAATACTGGTACAAAAACGCCGGGCCTGAAATGGCAAACTCCGGCTGCCCTTCCGGTGCCGGCTGCCGAAGCAGGTACACCCACAGCCCGCCCAGTGCGATCGCGCCCAGCACCGCCCCCACCTTGGCAAGGCTGGGTTTCTGCTTGGGCATGATCAGGATCAATGCAATCGCGCCCACCGCACAAGCGATGTAAATACCGGCACGATAAGGGTTCATATCAGTAGCGCTCATCGCAAGCGACGGCGCCGAAAAAAGGCTGACGGCAAGATGTCCGAGACTGCCCATTGAAGTCACCACCCTGTCCGCACCGGCCTGTTCTCAGCCTGAAATCACCTTTCAAGCCGTCCCAGCGCCCTGTTATTGAAGCGAATAGTCTAAAAGCTAGCCCCCAAACAAGCAAACGTAGGGGCGGCGAAGTGTCAGTAAACCTTTAAACCAACACTCTCCGCCATTCCCTGAATCCATCAAATGGCATAACCGCAAAGCCCAACATTTACAGGCTTCGCCTCAAAACCCACCAGATCTTAAACCCCAGACCCTGAACCGTATCTTCTGTTCACCTGACCGCCGCGCAAAACGCCCGGATCAGTTCCGCCGACTTCACCCCCCGCGTCGATTCCACCCCTGAAGACACATCCACCCCATAAGGGGAAAGCAGTTTCACCGCCCCCCCCACGTTCTCCGGCGTCAGCCCCCCTGCCAGCACCAGCACCGGCAAGCCGGCCCACCGCCCGGCCTCCTGCATCGCCTTCAGCGCGTTCCAGTCAAACACCTTCCCTGTCCCCCCGGCCTGCCCAGGCCCCGCCCCAGCCACCCCAGGCGTGTCCAGGATGATCGCATTGGCCTTAGGCTCCTCCCCGGGGGCAGACCTCCACGCCTCCAGCGCCTGTTCAAATCCCGGCTTGGCCCCCAGCGCCTTCATCACCAGGTAGCCTTCGTTAATCAGTTCCCGGGCATACACCGGGTCTTCGCTGCCATGCAGTTGCACTTGATGGATGCCCGTCTGCCTGCAAAGCTGAATCACCCGGCCCACCGGCTGATCCACAAACAGCCCCACCGGCGTCACAAAGGCCGGCAGCGCCTGAATAATCTCCCTGGCAAGGGCAGGCGGCACCTCCCGGGGTGACCCCTGCGCAAATACCACCCCCACGGCATCCGCACCCGCCTCAGCGCACACCCGGGCCATTTCCGGATGCCTCACACCGCAAATCTTGATCCTCGTCCTGCTCATGGCGTAATTGTAGCGCCCCCGGTAAAGGGCAAAGCCCCAGGCCGGCTTCCGCCAGCCCAGGGCTCTGCATCCTGTGCCTGAATAATCTTCAAATCACTTCTGCAGCACCACCACATCGCCGGCGTCCAGCTCAGGCAGCGTCACCACCAGCCCTTCGGGAGACGGCTCCGCGGTCACGCCTTTGGCCTTCAGCGCGGTATACACCTTCGAAGGCTTGGCCATCCCGGGAATCACGATCTTCACGTTCTTGGCCGTCGGCCAGCTCGGGTCCAGCACATACGCCAGCGTCTTGCCCGCTTCGCCCAGTGAACCCGGCTTCCAGCCCGCAGGCGGGTTGCTCAACCGGTTCACCGTCAACACCGTCGACGCCGGGCCGTCCAGGATGTCTGCAATGATCATCGGGCTCCCCGTGATCACGTCCGGCTTGATGCCCGCCTTGTTCAGCGGCGCCAGAATCAGCCCCGTTGCCGCCGGGTCCAGCGTCTCAGGCTCAAAGTGAACCGGATTGTTGTCCGGTCCGCCCTTGCCTTGAGGCCGCTTGGGCAGCCCGGCAAACAGCATGGCCTGCCCAGGCAGCGTCGCGATGTAATACCCGGTGCCCGAGCCGGTCTTCATCGCCACCGCCGCGGGGCCCGCCCCTTCAAACGTCGCCAAGGTCTGCGCGCCCGCAGCCGGCACGAAGTCCTCACGCGTCGCCCTCGCGTCAAACACCCCACCCTCGGTCTTGATCTTGCCCAGTGAAGGCAGGAACAGCAGTTCCAGCTTCGACCGCAGCGGCCCCTTGTAAAACTCAGCCTTCTTCACCTCGGCGGTACGGCCCACAATGGCATCCATACCGGTCAAAGGCTCGTTGTACTGGTCCTTGCGCGCCGCGCCCGCCGTCAGCACCGCGGTCCCGCCTGCCTTCACCCATTCATTGATGATTGGCACGCACCGGGTGTCCAGGTTCCGCCCGCACACGTAAACCGCCTTGTAAGGCTTCAAGCGCCCTTCGGCCACATCGTTCTCGGTGATCAGGTCCACCTGATACCCCGCTTTGCGCAGGGCGTACCACATGGCTTTGCGCTCTTCCTGGGAAGCATTGGTTGCAACGGTCCCCGGCGCCACGATGCTCTGCCCGATGCCTTCCACTTCCCAGAGGTCAGACGCCTCCGAGAGCAGGATGGCCACGCGTCCCGCCCGCACCTTGGCCGGCAGCAGCGCGTCCTCCACGTTCCCCGCCATGCCCGATGTCACGCGCATCACACGTCCGGTCTCCACACCGCCACGGGTGTGCAGGTAGTTTTCCGTCGTCCATCCATCGATGGGCACGCTGAACCAGTCCACGTCCTTGGACCCCTGGCCCCACAGGCTGATTACGTTGTTAAGCAAGTGCCGACCGGAGTTGCCCGGGTAATGCGGCATCACGTACATCTGCATCGGGGTGTCGTGGTACTTGGCGCCCGCGCGCAGATAAGCGCCCAGGAACGATACGCACAACCGAGACCCTTCCGGCTGCGTGTAGTCGTAGTCTTCACTCCACGCCAGCGTCATCCCCTTGTGCCGGAACGCTTCAATAAAGCTTGACTGATGCATCCAGTAGAACGGGTGCATCCCGCCGAGGTTGGCCGAAGTCAGGAACTGCGGCCCCACCAGCGCCGTCATCTCCTGGGTCAGCTTGGCGAAGCTCAGGCACCCTTGCACGATGCTGAATTCATGTGTCCACCAGAACAGCGCCTTGTACTTGGCGCCTTCGGCCCCCACAGGCAGCACCGGCTTGCCCGCGGCGTCCTTCTTGGGAACGATGCCCACGCCCGCCAGTTCCTCCAGCGTGAAGCCCGTCAGCGGCACCGCTTCATCCAGGCTCTTAAACCCAAGCGCTGCCGGGTCCACCTTGTTGTCTTTCAGATACTTCCGGAACGCCGCGATCACTTCCGGGCTCTTGGTGTCGATCGACGGAATCCCGATCTCGTCCCCATACGACACATACCGCAGCCGGTCCTTGATTCCCGGCCGCAGCTTGTCGGTCGGCTTCTTGGGGTCCGCAGGATCGGTTTCGTACACCACACGCTTCATCACATCCAGATCTTTCGTGTGCTGGTAGAACCCGCTGAACAACATGAAGTTCAGCCCTTTGGCCTTGTAATACGCCGCCGCGTCGTTCCACTGTTTCCCCTCCGCCACGGCGAAACACACCGTGTTAAGCCCCAGCGCGATGTTGTATTCCATCGAATACGGGAATGAAGGATCGCTCGCATCCTGGAATCCCATCACCGGCGACCCGATGTACCCCATCATCCGGATTTTCGATGGCAGCGGCCCCACCATCGGCACTGTGTTGAGCTTCCGCGTGATCTCCGCGTACCCTTCCGTCACCGGCACCGTGTACGCCAGACCCTCTTCACGATGAAGGTCAGGCATCACGATCACGCCCAGCTCCGACACGTTCTTGGGTTTCTCAAAAGTCTTCACGATCGCCTTCGCGCTGGGCTCCAGCGCGATATCCATGCGCAGGCCCGCCTCACGCTGTGAAGCCAGCCGCGCCGGGCCCGCGGGTGCAGCGTTGCCCTTCTCATCCAGCGGCGTCGCAATGCACATCGTCGGGCTGGAGTTTTCCGTCGTCATCGTCGGCCCAAGATCGATCCAGGGCGAAGATTCCCCAGGCGCGATCGGCTTCTTCCAGATCCCATTGGGGATCGAGAGCGGCTTGCCGCCTTCGCCAAGAATGATCTTCCCTTGCGCGTCATAAAACCGGATCGAGGCCGCAGGCCCCATGTTGTAGAAATTGTTGTACCGGTGCGCCCAGTGGTTGTATTCGATCTGGATCGGTTTGTTGCCCGTATTGGTGAACCGGAAATAGCAGTGGTTGAGCTTCTGCAGGTCCGCCAGCATCGGGAACCTTGCATCACCCGGCGAAAGCACATCCGTAATCGCCGACGTGATCAAAATCGCATCCACCGACCGCGGCCCCGTGTCCCCCACGTTCTTGGACTTATACAGCACCAGCCGGTAATCGCCCTTGGTCAGGTCCGTTTCAAACCCTTCCGCCGCGTCGTGGTCCAGGCCCCATGTCCAATACAGATCGCCCTTGATCGTCTTGTCGTTGAATGAATAGTGCTTGATGCCGTCGCGCATGCCGTACGTCTTGTCGAACACCGTCGCGCCAGGCTTCCCGCCTTCCATCTTCACGATCTTGATGCCAAACGGGTAGTTAAACAGAGGCGGGCATTCAAACTTCGCCCATACTTTGAACTTCCCATCCTTCTCGATCTTCACATCCTGAAAAATCTCTTCCGCCTTCGTCGGGTCCGAAGGGTCGCTCATCGCATTGGCCATCCGGCTCGACCAGTGCCCCCCGAACGTATTGTTCTGCATCAGGTCCGTGCCCCATTTGGCGAATTTCCACCCGCCGCCCGGCGTGCCCATCGCCGTCACCCCGCTCATGTCCTCACACTCGATCGCCACCGCTTCCTGGTCGGCGGCCAGAACTTTCGGATTGCTTGAAAAAGGCTCTTTGTCCGCCTGTGCCGTCGCGCACGCCGGCATGCAAAGCATCAAGCTTGAAATGATTACGCCCGCAGCAAGAGAAATTCCAAGTGAACGCATTATGAGGTGCCTTTCCCGACCTGAGGCCGGAGTCTGATTCGTTCAAATTATGACCTCCTCACAATACCTTTGTTCAACCGATATACCTTCATTTCGAGCATTTCCCCCAATAAATCTTTTGTCGATAATGTTCACAAAATTGCCCGTCTCACCTTTGCTTCCCCGCATTCCCCGTTAAACTCCACCCATGCCAATGCTATGGAGAGGCGGCAAAGTCCCCCTCGGCGTCCAGTACTACAGCTACCCCAGCCCCAGGGCCCAGCGCTTCTGGAACTACGTCACCGTCATCGGAAAATCCTCCACCCCCACAGGCTTTGAAGCCGAACACAACGCCCGCGACGGCTTCCTCCTGCACCTCATCCGCGCCGGCGAAATGTGGTACGACATCTCCGGCAAGCGCTTCACCCTCACCAAAGGCGGCGTCTGCCTCATCGACTTCCGCATCCATTCCAAATACGGCAACCTCGGCCCCAAACCCGTCGAAAACTGGTGGGTCCTCTTCAACGGCCGCGACATGCCCGCGCTCTATGACGACCTTCGCGCAGACTCCGAACCCTCCTTCCCCGGCATCGACCCCCGCGAATCCGGCGCCCTCTTTGATTCCCTTCTCGATCTCTCCATGCAACACCCCCCGGGCTACGAAGCCCAATCCGCAGCCACTCTCCAATCCCTGCTGGCCCTCCTCTTCTCCCAGCGCGCCCGCACCGGTGATCTCCCCCCCTCCCCCGGCCACACCGGCCCCCTCTCCACCTCCGTCCGTAAAGGCATGGATTTCATCACCCGGTCCTACCACGAAGACAACAACACCTTAAAACGCATCGTCGGCGTCACCGACCGCAGCATCTCCTCCTTCGTCCGCCAGTTCCATAAGGAAGTCGGCATGCCCCCCATGCTCTTCCTGGCCCACTACCGCATCGAGCAAGCCAAACGCCTTCTCATCCACAGCAACAGTTCCATCGCCCAGATCGCCCGCATGGTCGGCATCCCCCGCGCAAACTACTTCACACGCCTCTTCTTTAAAGTCGCCGGCCAAAGCCCCACCCAATTCCGCAAACAACAACGCCCCGCCGTCAAACCCAAAACCACCCGCTGATGCGACCGCGCAAAGCCCCTCTCTATCTCACGGGATTCGTCTCAGGGGACAAGTTTCCTTTCTTCGGAAGCGGCCCCCTTCCCGTTGGACTCCTGATTAGCCCCTGTGAATGATTATTACGGGCGGCATGCGGCACACCCGCGTAAGCATGTCTTTTTCAGTCGCCTCTCCCACAGAGACTGGTCATTACCTGAGTTTTTGGCAAGACATGCAAGCGACCTCGGGAATCAATGGCCAGCGTCTTGTCCGTTCCATGAAAGCGATAAATAAGAAAGCCCACGCCATTCAACCCGTAAACGCCCCACCTCCGTCTACTCTTGCCTTCAACCGTTCCTAACCCCGCTTTTCCGCCTCTTAACTTCGCGTCTTCGCGTCTTCGCGGTTAAAAATCTGCGCCTTCCCTTCCGCACATGCACCGATAGTTGCCGCAGTCGTTGTCCATCAAAAGTCTGATGCGCCAACGAGGGTTTCCCCAGCCCGACCTCCTGCTCACCCTACAAACTCCGCCCCTATCCACACAAAAAAAACGCGCGTCCAAAAGGACGCGCGCCAATCTCATTCATTTAAAAACCCGCTCAGGGCTTCAGATGTTCAATCCGGCTGTCATCCAGCTTCAGCGCATCAATCGCAAATGCCGAGTCATCGCTGTCCACCCCGCAAAGGGTTTCCGCAAACTTCGCCGCGCGATCCAAAACCTCTTCGGAGCTTTCATCCGGGTAGATCTTGGTCTTGGCGTCCGCATCGATGTACGCCGAGGCGATCGGTTTCACCGGCCCATAAGCCAGTTCATCAAAGAACAGGCAGTTGTCCTTGAGCCATTTCTCAATGGTCTCTTTCTTCGCATACGTGGCCACATGCAGTGTGTCCATGCACATCGCCGAGCTGCAGTAAACGATCACGCGCAGGTTCACCCCAAGACGGTGCGTGAACTCCAGCGCGCCATAAGCCGGAAGAGGCAGCGCCTCATCAGACTCATCGTTTTGCTCGTCAAGCAACACGTAAAGATCGACACATACGGTGGGTTTCATTGGAGCCTCCAGGCGGGTGCGATGCCCCGTAATTCTGGTTATCGACTGCCCGAGGCCAACTCCTGCAAAGTTTTCTAAAGAATTCCTGACGCTACAGGGTCAATATCAAAACACTTTCCTCACATTCGAGGCCTGACAAACTTTACCGCACGGACAACAAAAGTCCACACTCAATTGAAAACACTCTTGAAATCCTCCGACTCATATACCAGCCTCGCCCGCCCTGGCCACCCAAGCGGCAAACAACCCGTTTTTATGCACCACTTCAATCCCTGTAAAACCCGCTTCTGAAAGCAATTGCAACTGATCCGACAACGGCCACGGCGTGTCCTCCCGCTCCACATACGCAAACACCTTCTCCTGGTACGCCTTGCCCCCCAAACCCTCCAGATAAGCGGCGTATCTCTCCTGCATCACCGCCTGCACCACCGGGTTCTCATGCCGCACCAGATCAAACACCGCCAGCACCCCGCCCGGGGCCAGGCTGACGCGAATTTTTTTCAACACTTTTTGCCATTCTTCCCTTGTCCGCAGGTGATGCAGCACCGATGCCGCCAGCACAATGTCAAAGCACCCCCGCCCCAGTTCCGCCTCCCTCACATCCGCCTGCACCGTCGTCACCCGCGCCACCCCAACACCCTTGATCCGGTCCTGCGCTCGATCCAGCATCGGCCGGCTCAAATCCATCACCGTCACATCGCTCAGCCCAGCCCCGTCCGCCAGCCATTGCGCCAGCTTCAATGTGTAGTTCCCCGCTCCGCACCCGATATCCAGCGCCCGCGTCGCCCGGGGCACCATTCGCGCCGCCACCTGCGGCACCAGATCCAGCACCAGCAGCGAATCCATCGTCGCGACATGCCCTGTATCCAGACTGGAAAACCGCTCCACATCGGCGTCAAACCGCTGCCGTATCTCCTCCACGCTGGACTTCTCATTGCTTGCCATGGCTATTCCTTGTTTAAACGATAGTTTAAACAGCTAACATAGGATTATCCAATAACACCGCCTCAAGCGCAAGCCTTTCTTGTTGCGATCCAAAGGCGATACCGGGACATTTTTAAAGTGCGAGGCCTGGGACTGGCTTCTGAACCTGTCCCGGAATCCATTGGGCATTTCAAACCCGCCCCGCCATCCAACCGAAACTCCGGGATAAAAGCATTTGCCCGATTTCCCACGCGCCCGGATGACTGCGTGACGGGTTGTCGGGTGTCCATGAGGAATCATGCCGCAAAATGGCATTCACCTTGAGTGGCATGAACTTGATCAAAGCCCCCGGTACCCCGGGGGCATATGCCGACAAATACCCCAAAATGCGTTTACCCTGCCGAAACTCGGCGCACGCAAAAAATCCAAATAAAATGCCCGACCTGTTCCACACAGGTCGGGCGCGGGAGGATTCGGGTACTTACAGCCTGGGTTCCTGGCAGGCCGTCGGGGTGGAAAGTACCAGAGGGGGCGAGTTGTATGAGATGCTTTATTGCAATGACCGTGCCAGCTTTCACTCTCCACTCAAAATTATCTCGATATCCTTCAAACAGGCCTTAAAATAGCCCAATAAAATAAATCTCCCGCAAGCAGAAAGTTACATTTGTATGATCCCCCACCAAAGCACTGCCCAGACATTGAACAAATGTTGACCAAACGTGCATCATCTGCACGCAAGATAGGCAAACCACCAAGACAAGACGCCCCGTCAATACCTCACGTGCCAAGTCGCAGCCCCCGCCAGTGTCTTGGCATCCTCATTATCCCGATCCCTAAGGAATAACAGCCAGTAACCGGCCCTTGAGCATGTCTTCATGCGACACCTCCGGTAACTAATCCCTTTTTTGTTCTTTCTTTTTCTAACTTTGACCTGGGGGAATCGCACTCCCCGGTACCGAATCCCCGCTTCATCCCCAGACTTGCGGTTTGGGAAAGCCCCACATCGCCGCCAGTGCATCCGCTGCCGCTTCCGGGTCTTCCTCGGGCCATCGGCCTTCATTATTCAAATGCGCATGCGCCAGCTCATGGGCAATCACATATTTGGCGAACCCCGGCGTCCGAACCGCCAGGGACCGCTTAAGCACCACGCATCGGATGCGCGTTTTGTTCGCCAGGGACGGCACCATCACGGAAATCGAGCCGTCATTCCCCATTGTCGCGTGGATCAGCGCAAACGAGGGATCGTTCATCAAATCCTTGCGCACGGGCTCCGGCAACGACACGAAAACCTCCGTGCAGTGCGCCACGAGGGTCGGCTCCAGCTCAAATCGCGTAAGCCAGCTTTCAATCACGTCGCGCAAGGGCCCACCGTTTCTCCTGAATCGCAGTTGTCGCAATCGTAGGCAGGAAAAGATCATCAATCTTCCCTGCTTTCATCTGATGATACGCCAGCCCAGCGATCATGCTCGCATTATCCATGCAATACCGCATCGCGGGAATCATCAGCCGCAGCCTCTGCCTTGCCGCAAATTCTCCGGTCCGCTTCCTTAGATAGCTGTTGGCGCTCACCCCGCCGCCCACGATCAGGCTCTCGGGTTTCACTCCACCGGCGTGCAGCACATCCAGCGCCCGGCCCAGCTTTTTGATCACCGTCTCCACCACGGCATATTGAAAGCTCGCTGCCAGCCTGGCGCGCTCATCATCGCTCAGGTCCGCGCTCGTCCGGGCAAATGTCGTCTCCGCCCCGCGGCCGATGGGTGTTCCCCGCACCTTATAAAGCAGCGCCGTCTTGATCCCCGAAAATGAAAAATCCAGATTCCCGTCCCCCATCAAGGATTGAGGCAGATCATACGACCCCGCCCTTGCCTCTTTGATATTGAACGTCACTGTCGCGGCCAGCTTGTCCAGGTTCGGCCCACCCGGGTACGGCAGGCCGAGAATCACCGCCGCCTTGTCATACGCCTCGCCCACGGCATCATCGATGGTTCGGCCGATCAGCGCCTGCTGTGTTGCGGACTCCACCAGGTACACGCTCGTGTGCCCGCCGGACACAATCAACCCCAGCGCCGGAAATCGCGTCGCCTCCGGCGGCTCCGTCACCCCTTTTTCAACCAAATCCCCCGCATGCAGATGCGCCTGCACATGGTCCACCCCCACCAGCGGCCGCCCCAGCGACCACGCCAGCGCCTTTGCCGCCGCCACCCCCACCACCAGCGACCCGACCAACCCCGGACGGTTGCCCACCGCGATCGCATCCAGATCCTTATACCCCACCCCCGCCACGCGCAGCGCCTCGTCGATCACCGGCAAGATACGCTCCAGATGCGCCCGGCTGGCGATCTCCGGCACCACGCCCTTATACCGCTGATGCAGCTCGTTTTGAGTCGAAACCACATTCGACAGCACCACCCGCCCGTCTTCCACGACAGCGCAAGCGGTCTCATCGCAACTGGTTTCAAGCCCAAGAATTTTCATTGGATTAAGAGCCTGAACAAAGAACTTGATCTGAAATCCATTTCAGCCCTTTCTCTCATCTAAAAAAGGCTGAAGTGAAGGCCGAAAACAGTTCACTTAAAGCCCTGCCCTCTTCATCCGGAATGCTGAAGGCACGGTCCTATTACAGCCAGGGCGGAGCGCTTCTTAGCGTACAGGCCCTGGTCAATGCATAAAAACGATGCTCTTGCGCGCGCCAAAGGGATCCTGCCTTTCCGACCAGACCCCAGTCCCTTCCTCAATCAATCACTTCTTCTCCACTGGCGCAATCGGCTTAGGCGCATTCGCCGGGTCCACAATCGCCCCTTCGGTCTTCGCAGGCGCCGCCGGGTGGTCCATCTTGTCGAGCTCTTTCTCAACCTGTTCCAACCGGGTCTTAAGCTGCTCGCGCTGCCGGGCCAGGCTGTCATGTTTGTTCTGCTTGGCCAGCGCCGGCGCGTTGGATTGCCCCACCGTCGTCCATGATCCCTTGAAGATCTTGCCTTGGATCGCCGTCAGCGCCGCGGCCAATTGCGGGTCGGCCAGATCCTTCTTAAGCATCTCCGGCGTCACCGTCCCACCGGAGCTGCCTTCGCCGATCTTCAGCACATCACCCTTGCGGCGGGCTTCAACCATGGCCTTCATTTCATCGGGCGTCATCGGCACGTAATACCCGTCCTGCGGATCCACGCCCCAGGTGTCATTCCCGTCACGCCGGTGAATGTTCCGGCCATTGGGCAGGTAGTAGTACGCATTGGTCAGTTTCAGCGCGCCAAGGTTATTCTCCAGCTTGATCACGCTCTGAACCGATCCCTTGCCGAACGTGCGCGTCCCGATGAACTTCGCACGGTCGTTGTCCGCCAGCGCGCCCGTCAAAATCTCCGCCGCCGAAGCGCTGGATTCATTCGCCAAAATCACAAGCGGAATATCCGGAATCGTCTCTTTACCCGACGACACCATGATCTGTTCCGGCACCGTCCGGCCCTTCACGGAAACGATCCGCTTGTCCTTGGGCAAAAACAGATTGCCCATTTCAACCGCCGAGCCCAGCAGCCCGCCGGGGTTGAAGCGCACATCGATGATGATGCCCTTGGCCCCCGCGGCCACCAGCCCGCGCACCGCCTTGGCCGTCTCTTCCGCTGTCGCATCGGAGAAGGTGCTGATACGCACGTACCCCACCTTCGATGCCGGATCGAGCATGAAGTCCCACTTGCCGTCGGGGCTGCGTTTAAAGCCCTTCACGGTCAACACGTTGATTCTGCCGCGCGTTACGGAGATCGTTTTTTCTTCGCCGTTGTCATGCCGAACCTTCAGCACCACCGCCGTGCCTTCCGGGCCCATCAGCAGCTTGATGCAGTCCTGGATCGACTTGCCTTCCGTCGACTTCCCGTCGATCTCCAGCACCACGTCACCCGCGATGATCCCCGCTTTAAACGCAGGCGAATCATCAAGCGGCGTCGTGATCTTCAGCCGGTTGTCCTGGATATCCACTTCCGCGCCGATGCCCGAAAAAGAACCGTGCATCGCTTTATCGAACTGCTCCAGCTCCGACGGGCTCATATACACGGTGAACGGATCGTTCACCGATTCCACCATCGCCCGCACCGCGTTCTCCACCATCTTCTGCTGGTTAGGCGGCTCTACATACCCCCTCACCAGCTCATGCCGCACATCCACCAGCAAATCGATCTGGTCATACACCGTATCTGATTTGGCCCAAAGACTGCCGGCTCCGATCGCCAGCAACACCGCCCCAGGCACAATCCAGCTTCTGAGTTTTTTTCGCATCGACATTGTTTGATCCACACCTTGAAAAACCATTTTGATTGTAGGTCCGGCGACAAGGCCGGTCCACACCGCCAGCTAACAACCCCGCAAAACCCCACTGACTTCGTCTGCACTCCGAAGCTTTAAGCTCTTGCCGCAGGCCTCGCGACGCAGGACACGGACACTCCTGGCCCCCTTACTACCCTCTACGTCCAAAACCTGATAAGGTTTTCCAAAACATCTTCCTGGAGATTCAAAGCATGGGACGTCTCGTCACTCTCTTCACCGGTCAATGGGCTGATCTGCCCTTTGAAACCATCTGCGAAAAAGCCAAAAAGTTCGGCTACGACGGCATCGAACTCGCCTGCTGGGGCGATCACTTCGAAGTCGACAAGGCCGCCAAGGACGCCGGCTACGTCAAAAAGAAATGGGAAGTCCTCGCAGACTTCAAGCTCGATGCAGTCGCCGTCTCGGCCCACCTCGTCGGCCAGGCCGTCTGCGACCTCATCGACGAACGTCACAAGCTCATCCTTCCCCCCGATGTCTGGGGCGATGGCGATCCTGAAGGCGTCCGCAAGCGCGCCGCCCAGAAGCTCATCCTCACCGCCAAAGCGGCCCGCAAATTCATCGACGCCAAGCCCAAAGGTCACGGCAGCAAATTCCCCGCCGTCGTCAACGGCTTCACCGGCTCCTCCATCTGGCACTCCATCTACGCCTTCCCTCCAACATCCCAGGAATACTGGGACAACGGCTTTAAGGATTTCGCCAAGCGCTTTGGCCCCATCCTTGACGCTTTCGATAAGGTCGATGTGAACTTCGCCCTCGAAGTCCACCCCACCGAAATCGCCTTCGACATCGCCAGCGCCCAGCGCGCCCTCGAAGCCGTCAAGCACCACAAGCGCTTCGGCTTCAACTACGACCCCTCCCACCTGGGCTACCAGGGCGTCGACTACGTCAAATTCATCCGCACCTTCGGCGACCGCATCTACCATGCCCACATGAAGGACGTCTGGTGGGGCCACGGCGACGGCACCGTCGGCGTCTTCGGCGGGCACACCTCCTTCGCCAACCCTTCCCGCTTCTGGGACTTCCGCTCCCTCGGTCATGGCGATATCAAGTTTGAAGACATCATCGTCGCCTTGAACGACGTCAAATACGCCGGCCCCCTCTCCGTCGAATGGGAAGACAGCCGCATGGACCGCGAACACGGCGCCACCGAAGCCGCAGCCTTCGTCAAGAAGATCGACTTCAAGCCCTCCAACATCGCCTTCGACGCCCAGTTCGACCGCTAACCAAACCGACCCGACATCAACTCAAAAACCGTGGCCCAAAGCCACGGTTTTTTGTTGGCCCCAACCATCCCACGCTCAATATCCATATGAACATATCTTCCCACTTCCTTAGTGCTGAAGGCACGGCCCTACTACAGCCCAGGGTAAGCGTGTACCACGCGCAACCCTGGGTATGCGCCCCATTAAATAACCTCTTATTTTTCTGCACCCTCGACGGGTGCAGAAAAACCTCACCAACAACCAACCTTTCCCAGCGCCCCCAAAATCAACCTCACTCAAAACGACTCAATCGAAATATTCGCATCGCTGCCCCCGGGGAAAGATTCCGGAACTTTTCCGTCAATCAGGATCTGCCACACATCAACATTCAGTTGGCTGCGCGCAGGCGTCTTGCTCCAGCCCGCCACGATCCCACGCTTGGTATAGAAAAGCGAGATCCATGTCTGCTCGCGAATCCATCGAATCGCTTCCTCTTCGTTTGCGAAATTCTGCCGTCCTTCTTGAATCACGCCACGTGTGATTCCATGATGGTTCTTCCAATGGTCCCCCGGCCCAGGCCAGTAGACACCAAGGCTTCCGTACCATCTCTCTGTTCTGGGCAGCATTGTCACGCATCGCGTACCGCCTTCCCATGTGAAGCACCTTCCGAAATTGTCGAAGGCTTTAACCTCCATAATTCCCTCCGGCCCTTTGATGGTTAACCGGTCCCCAGGCTTGAGCACAGTCTCAGGGGTATTTTTAACTCCGGTATCCGCACTTGTGGGCGCCTCCTGAGAATTGGCGCAGCCCACGCTCCCCAGGAACATAAAGGCCATCAGCAGCGCAATACAACCCCGGATTTTTCTCGCACTTTGCGCATTCACAAGAGTGCCTTTCATTTGAATTCTTCAATAAACAGGACTTGAGTCTACTCTTTTGAATTTGAACCATCGATAGCTTCCCCTTCCCCTATAATCCCATCGCCATGACCAGCGACTTCATGATCATCCTCGGCGTCCTCCTCATCGGCCTGGGGATCATTTTCTTCGTGCTCGAGCAATTCCTCCCCACCTCCGGGCTTCTGGCCATCTGCGCCGCTTTTTGCCTCATCACCGGCGTCGTGTTCATGTTCAAGGTCAACACCCAGCTCGGCCTTGTCAGCGCGATCGTCGTCGTCGCGCTCATCCCCGTGATGCTCACCATCGGCCTCTATTACTGGCCGCAAAGCCCGATGGCCCAATTCATGGCCCTCCACACCAAAGAGCCCGGCATGCACGCCCAGCAAGGCACCGCAGGCGGGGACGCCGCCGCCGAACGTGAATACCTCATCGGCCTCCAGGGCCAGGCCCTCACCGACCTCAAGCCGGGCGGCTTCTGCAAAATCGACGGTAAACGTATCGAATGCCTCTCCGAATCCGGCTTCATCTCCGCCGGCACCCCCATCCGTGTCACCGCTGTCGACGGCATGCAAACCAAAGTCCAGGAAGCCTAAAACCCCGCTCCCATCAACAATTGATCTGCCTTGTACCTTGTCCCTTTTACCTTGTACCTTTCTTCCCTCATTCAATCACCAGCACATCCCCCTCCTCCAGCAGCGGAATCGTCACCACCACCGCATCCCCCTTCTTCTCCATCTCCAGCGGCTTGCCTGACCAGCTCGAAAGCACCCGAGAAACCCCCTTCCCATCGGCAATCGTCACCTTCACATTCTCCTGCGGCACGATCCGCTTGTTGTTCCCATACCCCCAGTTCATCAGGCAAACAGACCGCTTACCCGTCTTCTCCTGCACCAGCGAAACCGCTTCCACGATCGGCACCGACACCTCCACAGGTGGCTTCACCCGCCCCGCGATCGGCGCCGTCACCCATGCCCGCTTGCCGGCCTCAAAATCCTGGTTCATGTCAAAGTCGCCGCGATGCACCTTCGCCGCATACTCCAGCCCGGAATACACCGCCGACAGATACGCCTTCCCCTTGCCCATGCTGTTCACCACCAATGCCGGGCTTCCATCCGCAAACTTCGCCGCCACCGTCGCCGTCGGCCGGACCTTGATCGGCTCATACCCCACCACGGATGAAAGCTTGCCCTGGCTCGTCTCGATCTCCCCAAGCCCATCGGGCACCTTGCCAAAGGATGCGAAAGTCCCCAGCCCCGTCGCGCCATAACGCCGGATCCCACCCACCCACAGCTTCGCAGGCGTACGGCCCTGCACGCCCAATAGTTCTTCCATTTCCGCGATCGGCTGCCCCGCCTCATCATTGGCCAATCCGCCCGCGCCCGTATACAGCACGCCCCCTTGCTCCACGTACTTTTTAAGCGCCAGCGCCGCATCCCGGTAGATCATTCCGCCGGTCACATAGATCGCCTTGTATTTCGACAAATCGTTGGTCGTCAGCATCACCTGGTCCAGCGCGTCCACCGGCACGTGGCTGTGTTGCAGCGCCGCATAAACCCACTTGCCGTCCTCCCACTCTGCGGAGTTGGGCGTTGAGCTTCTCACCACCGCCACCTCCACCGGCTTGGAGAATTTCGCGCCCACGATCAGCTCTTCGGACTTCCCTGCCAGGTGCATCGCTTTGCTGGTGTTGGTCAGGTGATACTCGCTGGATGAAAAGCTATCCCCCTTGCTGTAGTCAGGCCCATACGTGTACAGAAACACAAACGTTGCCCCGCGGGAAATCGCCGCCAGCACCCGCTGCACCGGTGCCCCGCGATGCGGCTTCACATACACTCCAAACTTCTTATCCATGTTGATCTGAAGCGACCGCCCCACATCGCACAGGTAGCTGTCCCACTGCCAGACCCGGGCATCCCGGTTGGAGGTTTCGTACACCATCGCGTTGTCGGCTTCGCGGTAGAAGTCGAAAAAGTCCAGCGTCGCATCGCCCATCAGGAACGTATTCCCGCGCAGCGCGAAGGTGTAGATGAACGGCTGCTTGGCCACTTCGCTTGTGGCGTCGCCCTTGTCCATCGCGGTCTGCTTGGCCTTGTTATGCGCGTCCACCGCCTGGCGAAGCTGTGAAAACACATGCCCGGTGCTGTAGTTATTGAACTGGTGCGACCAATACAAAAGCCGCTTCTTCCCCGGCGACATCGGTTCTGTGGATGTCGTCTTTTCATGCTCCAGGTCAGGCGCGGTTTCCGCTTCTTTATCGTCCAGGTCCACCTCCGGCGCACCCGCAGCCCCACCGCCCCCCTTCGCCGGCGCTTTGCCCTTCGTCTCCTTCGGCGGAGGTATCAGCGTCACCGCTTCCAGGTCATCGTTCTTCTTCAGCGAAATCATCGGGTTGTTGTTCTTCACGCCCGGCAACGCGTCCAGCTTGTCGCGATAAGCCTTCTTTTCTTCCGCATCCACCTCATGCCACGACCGGGCATTGGGGTACGCGATGTTCTTCACCTCATCCCACGAAGCGCAATCAAAATCCGCCGGCTTAAATCCCTTCTTCTGCATCCATTCCTTAAACGCCTTCTGGCAGTCCGGGCAGACCGACATATGCGCTTTGCCTTCCGCGGCCCCATTGAAAATCGACCCGATCTCGTCGATCGTCAGCGCCCACACTTCCTGCTGCTCGCTGTAGCCCGACATTTTCTTCACCACTTCTTCCGCCGATGCCTTGGACCGCTCATTGATCCCCGGCGCCCACGGGCACCCCGCGCCAGGCGGCACCCCCACCACCTTCCCCGTCTTGCGATCTACATTCACCGAGATCACCGGATTCCCGTGTGAATGCGTTTCCACCGACCGGCCGAATCGATCCGCCGATGCCGGGATCTCCTTCATGTATTTCGGCATGATGTCCCACCCCGCGCGCAGGGAGTTCACGCCAAGCTGGCTCAGCACCCGGGCTTCGGCTTTCAAAATATCCGTATTGGTATGCCGCCCGCCCCACCCGCCGCAGTCCGTCAGCACCGTCACCAGCCGGGGAATTTGAAACCCCGCCCAGGGCAGCGCTTCCAGCTTCTGCGCCCGTCTCTCTGCGTATTCAGAGATACCCACGGTCGCCTCTGCCCACGCCGGCAGGCCCGGGTCTCCGCTGCCCATATCGATCGTGATCCGATTGCCCGCATCGGCCTTCTCTTTGATCGTCTTCACCACTTTGCCGTCAACGCTGAACTCCAGTTCCAGCACCATCTTTTGGACAGGCTTTTCTTTCCCCTCCAGAAAAAACTCCAGAAACCCCGTTGTCACTCCCGCCATCGAGTTGGACCGGCTCCACACATTCGGTTTCAGATACACCTTCCCCGTCGACGGATCTTTCACCGTATCCATCGCCGCCGGGTCCGCCCCCAACTCGTGAGGCAGATCAAACCCGTCACTCTTGCTGCTCTTCACATCCGCCCCCGGCATCAGCTTCGCCTTAGCCGGCTCCATCAACTGCAGCGGAACCGTGGAAACATCCCCGCCCAGCCCCCGCCCACCCCATTGCATCGCGATGTACACCGGCTGCGCCGGCTCCACCATCGCCACCTTTACCCGCAGGGTCACCCGCTTAAGACCGTCCTTCGCCCGTTGCGCATGCGCCATGGAACCGCACGCCATCACCACCACAGCCACCGCCATCACCACCAGCCCCATCCGCCCCACCCAGTTCCCCGTATTGCTTCTGACGTATCCCATGGGCAAGTCTCGCTTTCTGCGGTAACACCATCCAGAACATGGACGCTTCACACATCTGACAAGTCAATAAATAGACACCGTCACCACCCCGATTGTTCCTTGAATTTCAGAATAAGCAAATGACTTTCAAAAACCTTAAAGACCTAGGTTGATCTCATCATCATGACACATCATTTATCCGCATCGGTCCCCGGCGGAAACAAAAAGACCCTTCGGATCATCCATAACCCTGAACTCCAGCAAACACGCCCCTGAAATCCCACTTTCCCGATCGGCACTCTTGCCTTCTTTTGTTGATGCCTCTTCAAAATCTCGCCTGCCTTGCCAAAATTCTCTTTGCTCTGATCCCCTTAATCATCCCCGACCCTCTTGATCCCAATCAAAAATGCTTCCCTTCCCAACCACCACCCCACAATAAAAAACACGCCGGTGTTCTAAAACACCGACGTGCCATTCACTTCTATTTCTACTTCACTCAGGCCCGTTTCAGAAGCTTCTTCTGAACAGCCAGTTCCGTAAAGTACCGCTTGGCTTCGCCCACCAGGTAGAAGCTGCCCGTCACGATGATCAGGTCTTCCCTGCTCACCGCGCGTGCCGCCACCTTCAAGGCGTCTTCAAACGATCCTGCATTCTGTGCCATCTTGCCTGAAAGATCGTTGAACTTGCTCAGCAGATCTTCCGGTTCCGTTGCGCGCGGGTTGTTCTTCGCCTTGGTGAAGATCACTTTGTCTGCGCCCAGGGCAAGCTGCTTGAGCATGCCCAGCGTGTCCTTGTCCTGGCAGCAGCCGAAGATCACCACCAAGGAGTCGTACGCCACGTGTGCGCCCAATGCGCGGATCAGCGCCTGGATGGATGCCGCGTTGTGCGCGCCGTCCACCATCACCCGCGGGCTGGACCAGATCTGTTCCATCCGGCCGGAAATCTTCGTCGCACTCAAACCGGCGACAACCTTCTCTTCCGGGAATGTGAACCCATGCGCTTTGAGCTTGTCGAGAATCGAAAGCGCAAGCCCGCAGTTGTGCGCCTGGTGCTCGCCGCGAAGCGGGACCGGCAAGTGCTCCCAGCGGCTCGTTGCCGTGGTGATGCAAACCCGGGTGTGCGGGCCCAGTTCCCGGTTGGCTTCAAAACGGTAGCTGAAGTCGATCTGCTTGCCCGTGTATTCCACGGTCGTGCCCGTCGCCAGCGCGTGGTCGTCGAAGACCTTCGCCACCACCGGGTCCTGCTCGATGCTGATCACAGGCACGCCTTCCTTCATGATCCCCGCTTTTTCAAGCGCGATCTGAGGCAGCTCTTTGCCAAGGATATTCATGTGGTCGTAGCTGATGCCCGTCAACCCGCACACCAGCGGCGTCACCGCGGTCACGGAGTCCAGACGACCGCCCAACCCCGTCTCCAGCACCGCGATATCCACGGCCTGGTCAGCGTAATACTTGAGCGCAGCCACCGTCAGGATTTCAAAGAAAGTGAGCGGTTCGCCCATCTTCTCTTCCGCTGCCGCCACTTGCCGGAACAGCTCCGTCAGGTCCTGCTGATTGATCATTTCGCCGTTGATCTGAATGCGCTCACGGATGTCCACCAGGTGCGGGCTGGTGTACAGCCCCACCGTGTAACCCGAGTACTGCATCATGCTGGCCAGCATCGCGCACGTGGAGCCCTTGCCCTTGGTGCCGGCGATCTGAACCGTCTTGATCTCCCGATGCGGATTGCCCAGGTGTTCCAGCGCGCTGTGCATGCGCGCCAGGCTGAAGCTCTTATCGTCGTAATGCACGATCCGGAGCCGCTCATGGTCCATGTGGGAATAGAGCCAGCGCAGAGCGCCCTGATAGTTATTGATCTGATTGGTCGCGCCACCCTTGCCGGTGCCGCTTTTGCCGCCCGTCACGCGCTTGCCGGCGACGGAATCGCCTGACTTTGCAGAACTGGTTTCAGCAGTTGAAGTTTTCGCAGGAGAGGGTTTACCAAGCTTAGAAACAGGACGCTTCTTTTTAACGGCTTCATTAGGCATAGTCCATCATTCTACCCAAATATTAAAACCCAGTCAAACAATTGATTACAACTTTCGCAATATCAACCACTTACAAATCCCTCCACCACATTCCAAAACACCCAATTCCAACCCTGCCTCTCCACTGTCTACAACAAAATACCCGCCAGTTCTCCCTCTTCAATCTTCCCGCACCCGGAACCCCGAACCCAGCACCCCAACGCCATTGGATTCTCTCTCCGACCAGACCCTGGACCCCGGCCCCTAGCCTCTTCTTCCTTCTTCGTGATACCCTGTCCTTCAAGCACAAAACTCTATTTCCAAAGGTCCAACCATGAGCAATTCCAACCCCTATTCCCTCCAAGGCAATGTCGCACTCGTCACCGGCGCCGGCGTCGGCATCGGTCAGTCCTGCGCCGTCGAAATGGCCAAGCAAGGCGCTTTCATCGGCATCCACTGCCACTCCTCCGTCAAAGGCGCTGAAGAAACCCTTGATCTCGTCCGCAAAGCCGGCTCCGACGGCATCATCCTTCAGGCCGATCTCACCCGCGAGGACCTCGCAAATTCCATCGTCGATCGCCTCACCGAAAAAGCTGGCCGCCTCGACATCCTCGTCAACAACGCCGGCGCGCTTCTTGACCGCTCAAAAGTCGAAGACTGCACACTTGAGCTCTTTAAGAAAACCCTCGACGTCAACCTCACCAGCACCTTCCTGGTCACCAAGCGCGCCATCCCCCACCTGCGCAAAACCGGCAACGGAAAAATCATCAACATCCTCTCCCTCAGCGTCCAGACAGGCGGCGCAAACGGCGCCGGGCCCTACGGAATGGCCAAAGGCGGCATGTACGTCATGACCCACACCCTTGCCCGCGAACTCGCCCCCGCCATCCGCACAAACTCCGTCATGCCCGGCGTCATCGAGACCCGCCATCACGAAGTCGCCTCCACCCCCGAGGCGATGGAAAACTACCGCAAGCAAACCCCCCTGGCCCGCAACGGCCAGGCTCACGAAGTCGCCCAGGCCGTCACCTACCTTGCCTCCAACGCCTCCAGCTTCATCAACGGCGCCATGATCGACATCAACGGCGGCCGCTTCCTCCGCTAAAACTAACACAATCCACGCGACAGAGCACGGCCCAAGTCCGTGCTCTGTCCCATTGGGCTTGCGATGTGAAACTCCCAGGCAAAAAATTTCCATCCATACCCCCACAAAACCCTTACTCTCATCCCTAAACTATCTTCACCAACCAATCCCCAACCTCCCTCCCTCTGACTTTTTCCTCATCCCTTTTCACTTACTCCCTTATCTTCACATGACCGACTTCAAAATCCATAGCGAATTCAAGCCCGCAGGCGACCAGCCCCAAGCCATCGAGCAGCTCGTCCACAGCCTTCGCCAGGGCACCAAATACCAAACTCTTCTGGGCGCCACCGGCACCGGCAAAACCTTCACCATCGCCCACACCATCCAGCGCTACAAAAAGCCCACGCTCGTCATCAGCCACAACAAAACTCTCGCCGCCCAGCTCTATGAAGAACTCAAAGAGCTCTTCCCCGAAAACTCCGTCAACTATTTCGTCAGCTATTACGACTACTACCAGCCCGAAGCCTACATCCCTCAGCGTGACATCTACATCGAAAAAGACTCTTCTCGCAACGACGACCTCGACCGTCTTCGCCTCGCCGCCACTTCCGCGCTCGTCTCGCGCAGTGACGTCATCGTCGTCGCCTCCGTCTCCTGCATCTTCGGCTTAGGCTCGCCCGACGCCTATAAAAAATCCGTCGTCTCCATCACCCGCGGCCAGGAAATCTCCCGGCAAGACCTCCTTCGCGCGCTCTCGGACCTCCAATACACCCGCGCCGAAATGGAATTCAAACGCGGCAACTTCCGCGTCCGTGGCGATGTCGTCGAACTCTTCCCCGCAGGCGAGGAAGTCGCCTACCGCATCGAGCTCTTTGGCGATTCCATCGACCAGCTCTCCATCATCCACCCCACTTCCGGCGAACTCCTGCGCGACGAGCAACAGCTCTTCATCTACCCCACCGTCCACCACGTCATGCCCGCGGACCAGGTCCAGCACGCCGTTGATTCCATCAAGGCCGAGCTCGACGCCCGTCTCATCCAGCTCCGCTCCGAAGGCAAACTGCTGGAGGCCCAGCGCCTTGCCGCCCGCACCAAGTACGACCTGGAAATGCTTCAGGAAACCGGCATCTGCCAGGGCATCGAAAACTACAGCCGGCACATGGACGGCCGCCCCCCCGGCGCAAAGCCCTACACCCTCATGGACTACTTCCCCGACGCCACCTCCGGCGCATACCAAGGCGGCTATGCCGACGGTTCCCGCGATGACGTCGAATACACCCCTGAAGACGAACGCACCCATTCCGACGGCGGATGGCTCGTCGTCATCGACGAAAGCCACGTCACCCTCCCCCAGATGCGCGCCATGTTCGCAGGCGACAAAGCCCGCAAGCAAACCCTCGTCGATCACGGCTTCCGGCTCCCCAGCGCCATGGACAACCGCCCCATGCGTTTTGAGGAAATCGAAAAAGTTCTCCCCCAGGTCATCTTCGTCTCTGCCACCCCCGGCCCCTACGAACTGGAAAAATCCGACGGCATTGCCGTCGAGCAGATCATCCGCCCCACCGGTCTTGTCGATCCTGTCATCGAGGTCCGCCCCGCCGCCGGCCAGGTGCCCGATCTCTACGAGATGGCCAAGGAACGCACCGCCCGGGGTGAACGTACCATCGTCACCACCCTCACCAAAAAACTCTCCGAGGACCTCGCCACCTACCTCTCCGATCAAGGCATGAAGTGCCGCTACCTCCACAGCGAAATTCAAACCATTGAGCGCGTCGAAATTCTTCGTGACCTGCGCCTGGGCGAGTTTGATGTCCTCATCGGCGTTAACCTTCTGCGTGAAGGGCTCGACCTTCCCGAAGTCTCCCTCGTCGCCATCATGGACGCCGACAAAGCAGGCTTCCTGCGCAGTGCCACCAGCCTCATCCAGCAGATCGGCCGCGCCGCCCGCAACGTCAACTCCACCGTCGTGCTTTACGCGGACGAAGTCACCCCTGCTATGAAGTCCGCCATCGACGAAACCAACCGTCGGCGTGAAAAGCAAATCGCCTACAACACCGCCAACGGCATCACTCCCACGACTGTGAAAAAAGCCATCCGGCAAGCCATGGAGCTTGAAATCCGCGCCCGCCGGACGGTCGCCGAAGCCATCAAGGCCGACGAAGCCGAGCTCGACGTCCAGCAGGCCATCGTCGACACCGAGGCCGCCATGCTTCAGGCCGCCCAGAACCTCGACTTTGAAAAAGCCGCCATCCTTCGTGACAAACTCAAAGGCTTCAAAGCCATGCCCCTCACCGGCAAAATCACTGTCGCCGACACCCAGCCGGAAAAATCCAAACCCGGCGCTCCCGGCACCCGCCCTCAAAAGAAAAAACGCACCTTCAAACGCGACAGCGAATAACACACTCTTCGTAATACCGCGATGCAGCAGTAGGGTGCGGCCGAGCCCTCGAGGCCCACCACGCCGCGCACAAGCCCCCTCACCAATCGAATCACCAATCCCGCACCACCAATAAACCGGTGCTC
>CAZIWA010000039.1:0-42167 GCA_964542875.1 uncultured Phycisphaeraceae bacterium | reverse complement strand
GCCTGGCCGAAAACGACTGGGAAGGCTGGAAGAAGCTCACCGACAAGATCGGCGACAAGGTCCAACTCGTCGGCGACGATCTCTTCGTCACCAACCCCAAGTTCCTCAAGAAGGGCATCGACTCCAAGACCGCCAATGCCATCCTCGTGAAGGTCAACCAGATCGGCACCCTCAGCGAAACCTTCGAAGCCGTCAACCTGGCCATGCGCAACAAGTACAGCGCCATCCTCAGCCACCGTTCCGGCGAATCTGAAGACTCCACCATTGCCGACATCGCCGTCGCCACCAACTGCGGCCAGATCAAGACCGGCGCTCCCTGCCGCTCCGACCGCACCGCCAAGTACAACCAGCTCCTGCGCATCTCCGAACTCCTCGGCGACACCGCAGTCTACGGTGGCAAATTCTGGAACAAGGGCTAAACCCCACTCTTACCCCCTCTCCCTCTGGGAGAGGGTTGGGGTGAGGGCCGCCGCCAAATGCAGTATCAGCGACGACTCATCACCAACAACTCAACGACTCTCACAACGCCTCCCCCAAGGGAGGCGTTGTCTTTTTACCGGGAGCGCCGGCGTCCCGCCGGCTCTCCATCCACTCCCTTCCCCGACATGAGTGCACTGCACCCCCAAAAAACCATCTCCAACCAATCATTGAGCCCAATGCGCATCTCACCTAACATCTACACATCAAGCTCCTAACCTCTAACATCAAACATAAACATGACCAACCCCACCGAAGCATTCGCCAAACTCACCGCCGACGTCAAAACCCGCATCAAGGAGACCACCGTCCAGGATGTCTCCTCCGGTGCCGCCAAAGGCCTTCTCATTGACGTGCGCGACCCCGATGAATTCGCCGCCGGCCACATCCCCGGCGCTGTCGCAGCCAGCCGCGGCACCATCGAAGGCAAGATCGCCAAAATCGCCCCCGACACCTCCACACCCCTCATCCTCTATTGCGGCGGCGGCACCCGCAGCGCCTTCGCCGCCGACATGCTCCGCCAGATGGGCTACACCAACCTCCTCTCCATGCAAGGCGGTATCCGGGAATGGAAAGCACAGAATCTTCCCATCGAGAAATAACCCCGTCCGACTCTCCCGCTCTCACCCCAAAAGGCCAGCGCGCCCTCTATTTTTCCCTGGCCTGCCTGGCCCTTTGGGTGCTGGTGATCGCACTGGGCATCGAGTGGTACAACGCCCGGGCCGGCTACTACCTTCCACGCATGGACATGATGGAAGACTCGCCCAGCGTCAATAAATGGCGCACTTCCTTCTTCCTCGATCCAAGAGATGAACTCCACTCCCGCGTAGCGGGGGTCGGCATACTCCAATACCCTCTGGCCGCGCTTCTCATCGCATGCTCTCTGATCGGCTTAGCCTCCTCACGCAACAAACCCATCCGCATATTCCTATTCCTCGCCTGCACCGCCACCATCGGTATCTTCGCCCTCTCTTTGGCCTACTACCGCGGCTATTACACGAGCCTCGGCGGTTTTTAACAGCCCCTTGCCTAGACCCCAGACTCTAGACCCTTTATCCTTCCCCCATGAGCTACACCATCCAATCCGGCAAACTCAGCTTCACAAACGCCCCCGCCCTTCTCTCCCTCTCCGCGTGGCTAAGCAATACCTGGCAGCAGATCCCCCTCTCCGGCACCTCCAACCACCTCACCGCAGGCGCCCACGGCGTCAAAGCCACCCTCCAGCTCACCCAGCAGGGCGACGATTGGAACTACAAGCTCACCTTCACCTCTCCCACCCCCACGCGCATCAAGCTCGCTCTCACACTCCTCGAGGCACCCGCCGGCGACTCTTTCCACGTCATCCCCGGTTTCATCTTCGGCGATAACAACCTCGCCAAATCCGAGCCCGGCCACTACCCCAACCTCACCACCGCTCACCCCGGCAACGTCTCTTGCAGCCCTTACTGGGAAACCCGCGCAGACCGCGCCAGCCACCCCGTCTCCATCCTCTGCACGCAGGACCTCATCATCGCCGCCTCCATCGATCCTTACTCCGACGGCGCGCCCGTCGGCGCACAGGTTCCCGAAACCTTCATCCGTAACGGCCTCTTTTCGGAGATCCCAGGCGCTTGCGGCGTTACCCTCGGCTACGGCAACCTTCCCTCCACCTTCTTGAACAAAGACGATTGGGGCGCACCCACCTTCCACGCTTCCACCCACGCCACAGTCTCCGGCTCCCTCTTTTTCCGACCCACCACGCAAGGCGGCCGGCTCGGCGTTCACGACATCATCCAGGCCGTCTACACCCATTACCGCCAAACCCCCGCCTCCCCTGTCACCCACGAAGCGGGCATTACCGCGCTCGTCGACGCCATGGTCAACATCAACTGGCACGACGCCACCGGCCACAACGCCCAGGGCTCCTTCGCCGGCATATCAACCCCCTTCCACGGCGCAACCCTCATCGCCGAACACTTCACCAACATGCGCTGTATGGACCCGGAAAAAAAAGTCCTCACCGCCTGGCGCATGGTTGCCGAAATCGGCTGGTCAGGCGGAGCCGCCGTCGCCTACCCCATGCTCATCGCCGGCCAAAAACTCCACAACCAGGCCGCCATCGACCGCGCCAGCTTCGTCCTCGACTGGGTCGCCAAGTCCTACAACCCCGCCTCAGGCCTCCTCTGGGACCTCTGCGAAAAAAACCAGGCCCCCCGTGTTAACGGCTGGTGGGCCGGCTATCTCGTCAAAGACGTCCACAGCGCCTACACCATCGGCAACGGCGCCTACTACCTTTTGAAGGCCTATCGCTTCGCCAAAAACAACATGGGGCAGGATCACCCGCAATGGCTCGCCACCGCCCTTAAAGCGCTGGACACCATCATCTCCCTCCAGCTCGATACCGGCAGCTACGGCTTCACCTATCGCGCCGACCGGCCCGAAGTCGCCGACAAGGAAGGCTTCGCCGGCGCATGGTTCATCCCCTGCCTGGCCCTGGCCACCCAGCTCACCGGCGATCAGAAATACCTCGCCAGCGCCAAGCGCGCCGCGGCCTTCTACGACCAGTTCGTTTCAAAGCTCCAGTGCTGGGGCACCCCGATGGACACTTGGAAGAGCCCCGAACAGGAAGGCGTGCTCGGCTTCATTCGCGGCGCCCGCCTCCTCCATCAGCTCACCCGCGATGAAACCTACCTCGCCATGCTCGACCGCGGCGCAAAATACGAATACCTCTGGCGCTACGGCTTCAAAGCCCGCCCCCAGGCCAAACCCCTTGCTGGCTCCCACTTCAACACCTGTGGCGGATCCATCACCAGCGTCTCCAACCCCCACGTCCACCCCATGGGCCTCAACATTGCCAGCGAACTGGCCTACCTCGCCCGCCACTCCGGCAACGCCTACCACGCCCAGCGCCATGACGACGGCAACAACTTCGCTTTAAACATCATCTCCCTCTATCCCGAAGTCTCCGGCTACGGTTCCCTGGGTGTCCTCACCGAACGCTTCTGCCCCTCCGACGGCCTTCTCATTGAAACCTACCCCGACGGCACCCCCTCCAGCCTCTGGTTCAGCTACAACGCCTGGGCCGCCACCGCCGCCATGGAAGGCCTCACCGAAACCGCCCAAAATCTCTAGCCACACCCCCTTCGGGGCAGCGCAACCCAACATCCGCTCTTACCCCCTCTCCCTTTGGGAGAGGGGGTAAGAGCCGCCTACGGTTCAGTTAAGCCCTTGCATCCTCATCCAAAGTGCTGAAAGCACGGCCCTATGACAGCCAGGGTCGCAGCGCTTCTGAGCGCGTAGGCCCTGGTAAACATATAAAAACGATGCTCTTGCACGCGCCTGCGTCCATGCCAATCAACCTGTAACGACTCAACTCTCTCTGCCCTATTTTTTGACTTTTTCATCCTTAACTCAACCGCATTGGGGTGAGGGCCGCTTTCGAATGCGAAAATACCTCAAAAACCCTCATCACGTGCTTACCACTCTAATCATGTGTTCATCCTTCTCTGCATTGCGATATCTCCCCCATCCCAACCTCACAATCCCCTTTCTGTGTACCTTGTCCTTGTCGATTTCCTTTATCACAAGGCACCCCCCATGCCCCTCCTTACTGACAAATACCCTCTCGACGCCATCCAATCCGCCCTGCTCCCCAAAGCATCCTGGGTCCCATTCCCGCCGCTCACCGACCGCCTCGCCTGGCAATCTCTCCTCACCCACCCCATCAACCAGCGGCGCGCGAATTACCTCATCGGCCGCGCCGAAGGCCTCGCCAAGGCCCCTTTCCCCACCCTCACCGCCACCGACTACATGCGCTTTGTCCGCACCGGCGACCGGGCCCTCTACGAAAGCCCATTCTTTGAACGCCGCAACACCCTGGGCACGTTCGTCCTCGCCGAGTGCTTTCAAAACCAGGGCCGCTTCATGGATGCCATCGTCAACGCAGCCTGGGCCATCACCGAAGAAGCCACATGGTGCATCCCGGCTCACGCCGCCCGTGACGAGCAAGGCGCTCTCCACACCCAAAGCAGCCACACCGTCGATCTCTTCGCCGCTGAGACCGGCATGGTTCTTGCCGAAGCGCTCCACCTCATGCAAGGCGCCCTTCTCCCCGAGGCAAAAGCCCTCGCCGACCGCATCCGCATCCAAATCATCGAGCGTCTCATCGTCCCCTTTGAAACCCACGAACACGCATGGTTCAGCGGGCGCAACAACTGGTCTCCCTGGTGCGCCTCAAACATCGCCGGCACCGCCATGTACATCATCGACGATCCAGAACGCCTCGCCCGGATCATCCACCGCTGCATGACCGTCTGCGACAACTTCATCGACAAATACGCCGACGACGGCGGCTGCGACGAAGGCCCCACCTACTGGAGCGTCGCCCCAGGCGCACTCCTGATCTTCCTCGAACACATCTACAGCCGCTCCGCAGGCAAGCTCTCCATCTATGATTCCCCCAAACTCCAGCGCATGGTCGCATACATGGCCAACGCCTACCTCGGCCAGGGCCGAGGGCTCAACTTCGCCGACGCACCCCCGCGCATCAACATCCGGCCCTACCTCCTCCACCAGTTCGCCCACCGGGTGAACATGCCCGTCGGCACAGAACTCGCAGGCCTCGCCATGCGCAGCTTTATTGAAAACGGCCCCGTCACGCAGTTCATCACCGCAGAGCCTTGTGGCGCTGGCTTAAACGCCCGCCTGCGCGAACTCTTCTGGCTTCCCCTGGCTGCCGCCCCCGGCGTCGTCCGCTGCGACACCACAGCATGGCTTCCCGACCTCCAGGTTCTCATCGCCCGGCAATCCCCAGAGCCTGAAAAGGGTGTCACTTTCGCCATCAAAGCAGGACACAACCAGGAAAATCACAACCACAACGACCTGGGCCATTTCGTCATCTACGTCGACGGCCACCCCGGCATCATCGATGTCGGCGTCGAAGTCTATTCACGAAAAACCTTCAGCTCCGAACGCTACACCATCTGGTGTATCCGCGGCTCCGGGCACAACGCCCCCGTCTTTGATGCCATTGAGCAAGTCAATGGTCGCCAGCACGCTTCGCACTCCGTCCAGCTCCTCACGCCCGACCCGCAAACCACCGGCCTCACCATGCGCTTGGAAAAGGCCTACCCGGACACCTCGGCACTCACCCGCTATACCCGCACCGGCACGCTTCATCGCACCGCCGGCACGGTCACCATCCAGGATGAATACGCATTCACCGACTCACCTAAAATCCCCACCTGGACGTTCTACACACTCCAGAAGCCCGCCAATCCCACGCCGGGCGTCATCCACATCCCCGTCGGCCCCCGCACACTCGTACTCACGCTTCCGCAGGGCCTCACCACGCCGGACATCCAAACCGTCCCGCTCACGGACACCTGGCTTAAAACCGGCTGGGGCGACACCATTCACCGCATCACCCTCCAGGCCCCCGCCTCTCTTGAAGCCAAACACGTGTTTCAATTTCAGGCGCTGTAGTAAGCCGTTCCCGCAATGGCGTTCTTATCCTTCAAAGAGGTGGAAGCCTGTAACCCATGGATTGCAAAGCGATCGGACCCCATGCCCACCCCGACCTCAACCCCACCCCTCCACGTCCTCTTTATTTGCGCCATGAACCGCCTCCGCAGCCCCACTGCGGAGCAAATCTTCGCCGCCCACCCACGCATCCAGGCCCTTTCCGCAGGCTTGAATCACGACGCTGAAAACCCTCTCACGCCGGACCTGGTCCATTGGGCCCAGCTCATCTTTGTCATGGAAAACGGCCACCGCAACAAGCTCCAGAAAAAGTTCAAGCAACACATCAACGGTCAGCGGATCATCTGTCTTAACATCCCCGACGACTATGAATTCATGGACCCAGAGCTCATCTCCCTGCTTAAGGCCCGGGTCTTGCCTCATCTTCCGTAGAAGCTCATCAGTATTGTTTACCCGGCTTGCCGCGCCCAAGGCCCGATATCAATTGAATTCACGCCAGCAGCCCCTCCTTCCTTGACAATATTTGTTTTAACATCTAATGTAACCATGGCTCAAGGAACCACCATGGCACGCACCCTCCAAGAAGAAATCTCCAAGAAACAGCCCTTTGATTCACCCGAAATCGAGGCTTTCCTTAACATTATCCGCACCGCCAGTGTCCTTAAGTGCCCTTTCGACAGGCTCTTTAAGCAGCACGGCATCTCTTCTGCCGGTTACAACGTCCTGCGCATACTCAAGGCCGCCGGCGAAGAAGGCGCCACCTGCTCGGAAGTCGGCCGCATGCTCGTCACCAGCGTGCCCGATGTCACCCGACTCATCGACCGCCTCACCGAAGACAAACTCGTCGACCGTAAGCGCGAAACTCAGGATCGCCGTGTGGTGATGGTTAAAATCACTGCAAGAGGCCTGGCCCTCGTTGAAAAGGTCGATGGACCTCTTCGCCAGCTCCACATCAGCCAGCTCAGCCACATGAACCCCGCGGACCTCCAGCAGCTCTCACGCCTGCTTGAACTTGCCCGCAGCCCCAAAGGCTGATCAGCCTCCACAAAGCGTTCGACGCGCGCCTTGTTTGCGGACTCGACCTCCTGCTCCACGAAACCCATGAAATACATCAATGCCATCTCCCGTTTCTTTCACGGCCCTAATCTGGGCCTCCTGATCATCCGCCTCATCATCGCCGCGGTGGGCATCTATCACGGCTCGCAAAAACTCTTTGGCCTCTTTGGCGGCAAAGGCCTCACCGAGTTCTCCAACTGGCTGGCCAGCATGAACATCCCCTTCCCCATGGTTTCTGCCGTCCTGGCCGGCTCCGCTGAGTTCTTTGGCGGCATCCTCATCGGCCTGGGCCTCTTCACGCGCTTCTCCGCATTTGCATTCGCCTTCACCATGGCCGTCGCCGTCTCCACCTACGCAGGCGATGTCCAGAAGTCTGAATATCCCTTTGTTCTGGGCATCATCTGCGTCGCCCTCATCTTCACCGGCCCCGGCACCATGAGCCTCCAGTTCATTGCCGACAGGCTCGGCGATTCCCAACGCAAAAAGGAATAACCCGTGTCCGCCGGGCCTTCCCAATCCGAGCCCTTCGCCTGCCGCCCGGGCTGCGCCGCCTGCTGCATCGCCGCATCCATCTCCAGCCCCTTACCCGGCATGCCCAACGGCAAGCCGGCGGGCACACCCTGCGTCAACCTGAATGAAAAACGCCTCTGCTCCCTCTGGGGCACCAGCCAATACCCCAAGGTCTGCAAAGAGTTCACCGCAGTCCGTTGGATCTGTGGCGATACCACCGATCAGGCCATGGCCACCCTGCGCATCCTCGACCACGTCACCCGCCCCGGCAGCTAACACAACGCTACATCCGTTCTTACCCCCTCTCCCTTTGGGAAAGGGCGGGGGTGAGGGCCGCCTACGGCTCAATGAAGCCCTTGCATCCTCCTCCGAAGTGCTGAAGGCACGGCCTTATTACAGCCAGGGTCGCAGCGCTTCTGAGCGCGTAGGCCCTGGTAAACATATGAAAAGAATGCTCTTGCACGCGCCCGCGTCCATGCCAATCAACCTGTAACGCCCCAACTCCCTCTGCCCTCTTTTGGCCTCTTAACTGAACCGTATTGGGGTGAGGGCCGCCTACGGCTCAATGAAGCTCTTACATCCTCCTCTGGGGTGCTGAAAGGCCCGGCGTTATGGCAGCCAGGGCCGCAACACCCATCACCAACCCACCACAAACCCCACCGCCCCGGCCTTCATCCCGCCATTGCGCTTCCCCATAGGCGTCCATTTCCCCTTGGCCTTCTGCACCACGCACGCGCTCAGGCCTGCCTTTTCAAATGCTGCCAGCCATCCGGTCATCCCAAACAGCCCACAGATATGCCGATCCTCAATCACTCTTCGCCGTCCGCTTTTCAAGTCCGTGATCACAAACGTCATCAAAAGCGCAAAGCGTCCCCGGCCCGCGCTTTCCACCCGGGACAACGCCTGTAAATGCCGCCCGTCCACTTCGGCCTCCACCTCCGCGCCTTCGCCGGGTACAAAGGTTTCCTGTAGATAATCCGGCAGTACCACAGCCACCCCGCCGGGTCTTAAGTGGGCTTTTACGTTCTTCATTGCCTTCACCAGATCAAGCCGGGTCTGCATGTAGCTCACCGCATCATGCAGCAATACGGCGTCAAACCACTCCCCGGCCTTCACCGTTCGCAAATCCCCTTTCACATACTTCGCACCCGGGTTCACCCGCCGCGCCTGCTTGATCATCGCGCTGGACAAATCCACGCCCGTCACCTCAAACCGACCCGTCAAATACGAATGCAGATGCCCGCTGCCGCAACCCATGTCCAGCAGCGTAAGCCCATCATCCCCGCGCTTGATCTCCAACCGATCCACCAGCAGTTTCAGCAGCGCCCGCCCCTCGCCACGGTAATCCCCCACCGGGCTAAGCACCGGCCAGACCCAAGCCAGATCCCCATAAAGCCGGTGCGCCATATCCATCCCTCTTCATCTGACCAGACCCCAGCCCCTAGAAGGCCCCAGCCCCTTCCTAATACAACGTCTCAAACCGATATTCTTTCTTGAGCGCATCGATCTGCGCCCGCACCGCCGGCGTCTCGCCATCGCGCAGGATCAGGTTGTACAGGCTCTGCAGCCGCCACCAGCCCCAATATCTTTCCAGCAGCGGCGAAGCCTGCGGCGCATCCTTGAGCTTCTTTGCGAAATTAAACTCCAGCCGCTTCACGCCGTTGTGCCCGGCGAAAGTCATACGGATGTCCCCCTTTTCCTTAAGCCGCGCAAAATACGTCGTCGTCTGCCCCTGATGGAAGTCCCGCGATACCGTCGGCAGCATCGACCCGGAAGTGAAACCCGAATACCCCACCCGCACGTCCCGCATGATCGGGTACCGGATCCTGCTCGCCAGGTCTGCGATCACCGTCATCGCCTGTTTTTCGTTCTTGGCGTAAAGGCAGTATCCGCGGTTTCGGTACGCCAGAAACTCCAGCAGCGGCACATTTTGAGAATCGCCGATCCCCACCGCATAGATCGCCGTGCGCAGGTCGTTGTCACGCGTAATCAGATTGATCACATCCCGCGTGTCCATCGTGCCGATTGTCGGCACGCCGTCGGAGATAAGCACAATGTCCTTCACGCGGTCCTGCGCATCATCGCGCACCATCAGTTTCGTCAATGCCTGGCGCACATCCGTACCGCCCCCGGCACGCGTATCGCGCATGAACTGCCTGGCCTCCGTCAGCGTGGCTTCGTCCGCATTGGCCAGGCCGGAGCTTTTGAAAAACCGCGTCCGTTCCGCGAAAAATACGATGTTGAACCGATCTCCCGGGTTCAGCGAATCCAGCGCCGCCGACACCCCTTGGATTGCCGCTTGCGCCCAGTCAGGCCCGATGCTGCCCGACACGTCCACCACATACACCACATCCTTGGGCATCGTCTTTAAGCGTGTCAAAGACCTTCGCGGAGTCACATCGATGCGTGCCCAGGCATCTTGTCCGGCCTTTTGAAAGACCGAGACGGAGTAATCAAAATCATCATCCAGCTTTTCCACTTCTTTCATTGCCGCTTCTGTCGGGGAAACCAGTGTCTCCGTCAGATCCGGCACGCCCATCACCGGCATCGGGTCCACCGGATTGGCCTTCACCGGTGCTTCCGCCATCTTCATCGGCGGCCTCGCGTTGGAAGGCCCCGTCCCCCCGCCTGTGCCGCCCGCCTCGGGATACCGCACCCCGCCCACCGGCCCATCGTTTCTTTGAAACGCATTGCGCGCAGGCTGTGAAGTCGACCGCCGCTTGGCGTCGCCCGTCCGGTCGGGCGTCTCGACAAACACCAGCTCCAGCCCGCCGTTGCTCTCCGCATTAGGCGGGTTGATCTCCGTCGCATCCGCGGCATTGATCCCCGCCGCCATGTTCCCGTAGTTTGTCGGCTGGGCGGACTCCGCCCGCGCCTTGCTGCTGGCCGACCGGCTGGGGCCCGGCCTCTCCAGCGGGCTCACCGGCCCGGAGCTGGACTGCGCTTTGGCGCTTTCGCCCGCCCGTTCGGATGACTCACGCACCAGCGCGCCCTGGCGCACCGGCTCCGCCGGGCCCGGGTCCGGCAGCAGGTCAAACGTATCGTTCTCCGCCCGCTGCACCTTGTACACGCCCCGGTGATCATTTAATTCGTCAGGATTCACATGCCCGATATGCCAGCCCCGCACCCACGCGATAAGCCCGATATGCACCGCAACGCTGAAAATGAACATCGCCATCAGCAGCATCCGCTGATTCTTCTTGCGATGCATCGCCATATACCAAGGCGGCGCATATCCATACATACCGCGGGATCGCATCATCGAGCCGTTCCCTCCCATTCCCTCAGCCGCTGGTTGATCCTCGCAAACAACGTCGGCTCCACAGGCTGGGGAATCGCCCTCAGCGTCTGCGCCGCGGTGATCTTGTCCTTCTTCACCACCGCCAGCACCATCGCCTTGCCATACATCCCATAAGCCGCGTTGCCGTACTTCTCGCCCAGCGTCTGGTAGCTCTTGATCGCCTCATCCAGCCGGCCCTGCTCCTGCGCAAGTTCCGCCAGCTCCACCCATGCCTTCTCAGGCAAAGGCGACAACTGCGGAAAGCTGTACAGCAGCACCACACGCTTAAACAGCTTCTCCGCCTGCTTCATGTTCTCCGGCGAGCCTGAGCCTGAAATATCCGTTCGCCTGCCCCGGCCAAGCGCCCGGTACAGCGTCGCGCAATCAAACGCCGCCGTCGCCGCAATGTGGCTTGGCTTGGCGCTGATCAACACTTCATATTGCTTGATCGCCTCCACCGTGCGCCCGCGGTCCGCCAGCGACCGGGCCAATTCCAGTCTGGCCTCCAGTTTCAGGTTCGGTGTCGCTTCGGAATCCACCACCCCCGTCAACAGCGCGATCGATACTTCCAGTTCGCCGTTCACGCGCTTGGCGATGCCCGTCAGATACTGCGCTTCGGCCCTGGTTTCGATTTCCGCCAGCACTTTGGCATCGCGCTTCACAAACGGGTCCAGCACGGCCACGGCCTCTTTGCCCTGGCCTTTTTCGATCATCAGCCGCGCCAGCCACATCGCCTCATCCGCACGCAGTTCGCCCAATTGCATCAGCGACCGGAGTATCACCCCGGCTTCTTCCTTCTTATCCAGTTGGCGCAGCCTCAGGCCCGCCAGCCGCAGCGCCTCGATGCGCTGCGCCGTCGGCAGGTCTTTGGCGTTGCCTGACAGCAGCAGATCCGGCATGGCGTCGTCGGGCTTTTCCGCAGCCATCAGAAACAGCCCGCGGTTGTACAGGATCTCAGACAGCCGCTTGGCCTGCGCATGCTTTTGGATAAGCGCCGTAAGCGTGTCCGCAGCCTCTTGCGGCTTATCCAGCCGGCCCAGGCAAAGCGCCATCAAAAACCGCGCTTCCTGGTCCGCCACCGGGTCCACATCCGTCGAAGCGACAATCTCTTTAAGCACATCCACCGCTTGAGCATTTTTGTTGGTCTGCGCCAGGAGATCGGCTCGGCGCAGCGCCAGCCGGGAAGGTTCAGTGGGGTCTAAAACCGTCCCTTTGGGCGCGCCGGCGGCCAGCTTGCTCCACGCGCCATAGTCATCCGCCCCGGCCGTCGGATTACCCGACATTTCATAAAGCTCCGCCCGCCGCCTCAGCGCTTCCAGGCGATCCGCGATCGGCGCAGCCGGCTGTTGTTCAATCACCCCCGTCAGCACCGCCGCTGCCCCGGGAATGTCCTTGGCCTTCAGCTTCGCCTGTACCTGCAGCATCTGCACCGCATTGCCTTTGCTGGAGTCCGGGAAGTCCACCGCATAGCTCTTCACCGTTTTATCAAACCCCGCCTGGTCCCCCATCTCGATCTGCCCCACCGCCAGGTAATACCGCACCAGCGGGCGCAGGTCTTGCGAAAGCTGCTCTTTATCCAGCGCCGTCAGGATCTTCACCGCTTCTTCCTGCTCGCCCATCGCCTGGTGCGCCAGTGCGGACAGATACTGCGTGGTCTGCTTGTCTGCCGGCTTCAGGTTGTCGCCCAGGCGGGCCGCCTTGGTCAGCAGCACGTTGTTTTCGCCCAGGCCTAAATGGCACCACAGGCTCCCCACCACGGCCGGCCCAAACTCATCGGAGCTCTGATAATTCTTGATCACCAGGTCGTAATACTTTTGCGCCTGATCGTACTTTTTGATGTCCAGCCGCAAAATGTCCCCCGCCACACGTGCCGCACTGGGCACCACTTGCGGGTCTTGCGTCTGCACGGCCTGCTGCAGCACCGC
Organism: uncultured Phycisphaeraceae bacterium; assembly: GCA_964542875.1. Lineage (GTDB taxonomy): Bacteria > Planctomycetota > Phycisphaerae > Phycisphaerales > Phycisphaeraceae > CAZGOM01. Next base: position 29,459 of record CAZIWA010000039.1, on the reverse strand, counting down.
GATGGCCTCGGCGGTCTGCTTCGCGACCCGTTTGGTCAGCCCCAGTTCCAGCAGACACCGGGACTTCAACGGGGATTCCACCTGCGCGCATGCTTCAAACGCCTGCGTCGCCGCCTGCACATTGCCTGTTTCCCGGTAGCACACCCCCTGCAGATAAAGCGTGCCTGCTTTGTCTCCCGGCGCCGCTTTGTCCACCGGCACTTTCTCCAGCCACGGCAGCGCCCGGTCATACTCCTTCTGGTCCACGTAAAGCTGCCCCTTTAAGAGCAGTACGGGAATTTCACCCACCAGCGTCGTCTTCTCGATCTTCGTCACCAGGTCCACGGCGTCCTGGGTTTTGCCCAGCTTGCGCGCCAGGATCGCCCGGAAATAAAGCGCATCGGACACCCGGCTGTCCGCGGGGTTCTTCGCAATGAACTCATCAAAGCTCTCCGCCGCCAGCTTGTCGTCGCCCGCCTTGTAAAGCTTGTAGGCGAACACAAACTGTTCGCGCGCCCCCTCGTTCTCCGCGGCCTGCGCATAAACAATCGCCGGCGAAGCCGTCAGGCTCGCCCCTGCCAACAGACAAACAAACGCCGTTGTCTGAACAATCCGTTTCATTTGGCTCCAGCTCCGGACGTCTTGGGCTTGGTCGTCGCCAGGTAAACGTTCTTCAAACCCGCGGCATAAGCGCTGTCCATCACCTTCACGCACAGCCCCATTGTGCTCTCCTTGTCGCCGCGGATAAGCACCGATTCATCGGGAAACTGCCGTGCCAGTTCGCTCAGCGTCGCGCGGAGTTCCTCAGGCGAAAGCTTCTGCTCGCCGATGTACACGTCGCCCGCCGCCGTAATGCTGATGGTGATCTGCGTTCTCGTCACCGGCGTCACCTTCGTCGCCTCCGTGGAAGGCAGCGAAACATCCACCCGGTTCTCCGCTTCGCGCAGCGACGACGCCACCATGAAAAATGTGAGCAGCAAAAACAGCACGTCGATCATCGCCGTCAGCGGCAACACCGGAATCATCCGTTTTCCATCCGGGCTCGACATGCTCATGATTTGGCCCCTTCGCTGGCAGGCTCGATCACCATCTGCGAAGACGCCCGGTGAATCTGGTCCGCCACCTGATGCACGCCCTGCTCCACTTCCATCAAAGTCGCCGTCAGCCGGGCTTTGACGATCGAGTAGAACACCAGGCTCACGATCGCCACGATCAGCCCGAACATCGTCGTCGACATCGCCCCGCCGATGGCTTCCGAAAGCAGCCGGGAGTTGATGCTCGCGCTCTGCGAAGGCAGCACGAAGAACGCGCTGAGCATGCCCGACACCGTGCCCAGCAGCCCCAGCATCGGCGCAATGTTCACGATATCCGCAATGTACGAAAGCCGGTTCCACAGCACTTCGGCCTGCCGTCTGCCCTCATAGTCCACCATGCTTAAGAGCACGCTGTGATCCTGTCCGGAATGCTCCAGACACCGCTGAAGCACCGGAGCCACGAAAATATTCCGGTTGTTCCGGCAGATCTGCGCCGCTTCTTCAAAGCGCCCATCCGCCGCCAGCCGGGAAACCGTGCTCATAAAGTCATGCGGCATCAGCGATCGGCTGTTCATCGTGAACAGGTAAAACAAAAACAGCGCCAGCGACACGCCTGAGAAACTCAGGATCACCGTGTTGATCGTCGGCGCGGTGTTGAACAGCGTCCGCAAGTCCGGCAGTTCACCGGTCTTATGGTTCACGCCCACCCGGTCGGGGTCGGTCGGTGTGCGCGTCTCCGCATCAGCCGCCTTGGGCTGGATCTTGTCCGACGCGCCGTCCGCTCCGGCTTGTGCCAGCGTCGTAATCGCTCCATTGTTCGCCGCCACGGTTGTGGGAATGGCAGACCGGGCCGACAGCACGCCAGCACCTACAACCAGACAAATACCAAACAGCGTCACCCGCAACCAACGGGTGGAATGATTGGAAAACAGCGCCATGTAACATTCTCCATAACTTGGGCGGGCTTGGCAGGCTCCGTCCTGCGCCTTGCCCATTGGGATACGTGTTGGACGCACGAAAGTTCATGGGTTCCAACACCCCCACCCCATTTTATTCACTCCACTCTCCAAAGTCCGGGTGACAAAAACAATTGTCTCTGCATAATGCTTTCGCCTTAATTGCATGTTCGCCCGGTCGTGTCGTCCGACGCCACATGCTTTTTCCGGCCACTGGACTATTGCCATGACAAATGCGTCTAAGAAAATCGGTTGGGGCATCCTCAGCACCGGCGCCATTTCCAAAGCCTTCGCCCGCGCCCTCCAGCACGCGCAGCACGGCCACCTCGCCGCCGTCGCCAGCCGTGGCCAGGCCAAGGCAGACCAGTTCGGCGATGAATGGAAGGTCCCCGCAGGCCACCGCCACGCCACTTACGAAGCACTCCTGGCAGACCCCACCGTCGACGCTGTCTACATCTCCACCCCTCACCCCATGCACGCCGAATGGGCCATCAAGGCCGCCGAAGCCGGCAAGCACATCCTCTGCGAAAAACCCATCGGCTTGAACGTCGCTGAAGCCATGGCCATGATCGAGGCCGCCCAGCGCCACAACGTCTTCCTCATGGAAGCCTTCATGTACCGCTGCCACCCCCAGACCGCCAAGATCGTCGAACTCATCAAGTCCAAGGCCATCGGCGATGTCCGCCTCATCCAGGCCACCTTCTCCTTCCACGCCGGCTACGACCCCAACGGCCGCTGCTACAACAACGACCTCGGCGGCGGCGGCATCATGGACGTTGGCTGCTACGCCGTCAGCTTCTCCCGCCTTGTCGCTGGCGCTGCCCTTGGCCTCCCCGGCTCCGCTGAGCCCACCCACGTCACCGGCGCCGGCAAGCTCGCCCCCACCGGCGTCGATGAATACGCCGTCGGCACCCTCACCTTCCCGGGCGGCATCAACGCCCAGGTCTCCACCGGCGTCGGCCTCACCCAGGAAAACTCCTGTCGCATCTACGGCACCTCCGGCAACATCTTCGTCTCCAACCCCTGGACCGCCGACCGCGCCAACGGCGGCAAATTCACCATCAAGCTCACCGCCGCTGGCAAAACCCAGGACATCGAACTCGAAACCTCCGTCACCGCCTTCACCATCGAGGCCGACCTCGTCGCCCAGGCCATCCTCGCCGGCAAAAAACAAGCACAGTTCCCCGCCATGTCCTGGGACGACACCCTCGGCAACCTCCGCACCCTTGACCGCTGGCGCGAAGCCGTCGGCGTCGTCTTCAACAAGGAAAAGCCCGAAGGCTTCCCCACCACCATCGCCAACCGGAAGCTCGCCAAGTCCTCCAAGGCCGCCATCCCCCACGGCACCATCAAAGACCTCAACAAGTCCGTCTCCCGCCTCGTCATGGGTGTAGACAACCAGATGTTCTACCCCCACGCCGCCATTATGTTCGATGACTACTTCGAACACGGCGGCAACACCTTCGACTGCGGCTTCATCTACGGCGGAGGCAAGCTCGAAACCATCCTCGGCCAGTGGATCAACTCCCGCGGCATCCGCGACCAGGTCGTCATCCTCGGCAAAGGCGCTCACACCCCTCACTGCAACCCCAAAGCCCTCACCGAACAGCTCCACATCTCCCTGGACCGCTACAAGACCGATCACGTCGACATCTACATGCTCCACCGCGACAACCTTGAAATCCCGGTGAGCGAATTCATCGACGTGCTCAACGAACACAAGAAGGCCGGCCGCATCAAGGGTGCCTTCGGCGGGTCCAACTGGTCACTCGCCCGCATCGAGGAAGCCAATAAATACGCCGCCTCCAAGGGCCTCCAGGGCTTCGCCGCCGTCTCCAACAACTTCTCCCTCGCCATCATGCAGGACGCCATCTGGGCCGGCTGCATCCACTCCTCCGACAAGGCCTCCCGCGATTGGCTCACCAAGACCCAGACCACCATCATGCCCTGGTCCAGCCAGGCCCGCGGCTTCTTCACCGACCGCGGCAACCCCGCTGACAAGTCCGACGCTGAAATGGTCCGCGTGTGGCACAGCCCCGAAAACTTCAAGCGCCGCGAACGCGCCATCGAGCTGGCCAAGAAGAAGGGTTGCGACCCCATCCACATCGCCCTGGCCTACATCCTCAACCAGCCCTTCCCCACCTTCCCCCTCATCGGCCCGCGCTTCCTCTGGGAAACCCGGTCCTCCCTCAACGGCGTGAACCTCAAGCTCACCCCCGAAGAAATCACCTGGCTCGCCGGGGATTGATCCCTCCTGAAAATCCTTCCGCTTTGATAACCAAAACCGCGCCGGCCTCAAACCGGCGCGGTTTTCATTTTCTTGCCCCGCTCCGCACCCTCCACCCCCGCGGGCTCACCCCCACCACCCCCTTAAACACCCGCGAAAAATGAAACGCATCTTCAAACCCCACCTCCAGCGCGATCCCCTCGATCCGCTGGCTCGTGTGCTCCAGCAAAAAGCACGCCTGCGCCACCCGTGTCTGCGCCACATACTTCGCCGGTGAGACACCCATGTGCTTTAAAAACATCCGTCCGAAATGATCTGGGTGCAGCCCCGCCGCCTCGGCCATTTCCTCACGCCCCAGCCCCGGTTCCCGGTATTGCCGCTGCACCAGCGCCACCGCACGCGCCAGGCTTGCGGGCAGCGCGATCGACGGCCCCGCCCCGCGCCCCTGGGTCACTTCTTCCATCAGCGTTCCCAGCAGCTCCAATAACGCCGCTTTCAAAAGCGCCTGCCTGCCGATCCCCACGCTCCGTCCCTGAACATGCGACGCCGTGGAGTATCGCTCGGGCGTCCATGCCGTCGCCCGGCACCGCTCCACCAAATGCCCAAACGCCCGGTCCACCCGCGCCCGGTCGCGCACGTCCGCCACCAGCGCCAGGGGTGCTTCTTTCAGCACCCTGAACCGCTTATCACCTGACACATCCAGAAACACGCACCACCCTTCAAACCTCTCCGCCCCCGCCGCCACATTCCCAAAATGCACATTGAGCACCCCAAGCTGACCCTCTTGAATCGACGTCCTCACCGCCCCCATCACCAGATCTTTCACGCATCCTTTCTTCATGAAAATCAGTTCAAGAAATTCCGCTGGCCTGTTCCCAAAGGTCGATCCCACGCCTGCAAAGTGAACAGGTGATGCAGACATCTGATCCACCATCGCGATCAGGCTTTTTAACCATACGCATGTTTCATCCATGTTTTTATCTTCTTCCACCATTCCCGTTTGTACAAGCATCGCTTACTCTTCCTTCATCGAATTCATCCCCGGCAAAAAGGCTTCCACATGATTCGCATGGGCTTAATCGGTTGCGGCAAAATGGGCATGATCCATCTCAACGGCCTTCTCGAACTTCAAGACATCATGCGCTTCACCGCCCTGGTTGATTCCGACCCCGGCAAAACCGCCAACGCGGCATCCCGCGTTCCCGACGCCCTTCAGACCAGCGACTACCGCCAGATCACCGATAAGGTCGACGCCGTCCTCATCGCCCTCCCTCACGACCTCCACTACGACTGCGCCAGCCACTTCCTCGCCCACGGCAAACACGTCCTGCTTGAAAAGCCCCTCGCCCTCACCGAGGAACAATGCCTCCACCTCATCGAACTTGATAAATCACCCGATCCCATGCTCATGGTCGGCTATCCGCTCCGCAGCGACCCCATCTGGCTCAAATTCGGCGAAATCCTCCGCTCTAAAACCTTCGGCGAAACCTTCCAGGTCTCCATTTGGACCGAGCAATACACCGACCTCTCCCGCGGCGCATGGCTCGGCAGCGCCGCCCGCCTCGGCGGCGGACAGCTCTTCTCCCACGGCTGCCACTACATCGACCAACTCCTCCTCTGGCTCGGCAACCCCATCGAAGGCACCCACATCGGCACCAACCGCGGCACCCCCTGGATGGAAAAAGAAGGCACCAGCAACGTCACCATCCGCTTCGAAAATGACATCCTCGCCTACCACTTCGGCACCTGGGGCGCACGCGGCAGCCGACTCAAATACTCCGTCCACGCCCACACCACCTCCGGCATGCTGGAGCTCAACCACGCCCAGCACACCATCTCCCTCCACATCGATAAATCAGGCGGAGACCCCCACTACACCCCCGACGACAAACCACTCGAAAAACTCGGCCCCACCGAAACCCTCCTCCACCGCTTCCCTGAAGCCTCCGCCAAGGCCGTCAACGAACAAGCCATCAACTTCATCAACTGCATCCACCAGAAACGCCCTTCCATCTCCCCCGCCGCAGACGCCCTCCAATCCCTCCGCGTCATCTGGCGCCTCTACGAAGCCGAACACAACAAAACCGTCGCCAATCTCCGGGGCCTGGGGTTTAAACACAACTAAACATCTTCCCTTTGACGCAAGACACGCGACTCCGCGCCCACGCGGTCACGCCACATCAATTAACCCCAGCGCCTCCCCATGCTGCTGGATCAGCACCCGCCGAAGCAGCGCCAATTCCGGCGCGCGCAATTGCGGATCATCTTTCACGATGTCCTCCGCATCGCGCCGTGCCGTCAGCAGCAGGTCCATATCCTCCGGAATCTTCGCCACCTTCAAAGGCGGCAGACCATGCTGCCTCGTCCCGAAAAAGTCCCCCATCCCGCGAATCTCCAGGTCGTTCTCCGCGATCTTAAACCCATCCGTCGTCGCCACCATCGCCGCCAGCCGCGCACTGGATTCCGGCGTCACCGCGTCGCCGATCAGCACACACAGGCTCTTGCGTTGCGAAGGCCCGCGCCCCACGCGCCCGCGAAGCTGGTGAAGCTGCGCCAGGCCAAACCGCTCCGCATGCTCAATTACGATCATCGTCGCCTTGGGCACGTCCACACCCACTTCAATAACCGTCGTCGCCACGAGCACGTCCACCGTGCCTGCCCTGAACGCGCTCATCACCCGCTCGCGTTCTTCCTGCGATAGCTGCCCATGCACCGCCTCCACCACTTTGTCGGCGAAATACTTCTGCTTCAGCAGCTTCAAATGCGTCGTCACATTCTTTAGCTGCTTGACCCCCTCCTCACCGTTCTCGTCGATCGCCGGCAGCACCACATACGCCTGCTCTCCATCCGCCACGCGCTGCGCCACATACCGATACACATCGTCGGACTTATCCGTCCCCACCGCCCGCGTCGCCACCGGCTGACGCCCAGGCGGCAGATGCTTGATCGTCGACACATCCAGATCCCCGAAAATCGTCATCGAAAGCGTCCGCGGAATCGGCGTCGCCGTCATCACCAGGTAATGGGGGCTGTGCGCCAGCTTCGTCACCACCGCCTGCCCCCGTTTAAGCGGGGATTGACTCTTATTCCTCACCCCCTCCCCCTCAGGGGAAGGGCTGGGTTGAGGGCCGTCATCGGACGCACTTTTCTCCACACCCGTCAGCAGGTCCTCTTCACTCTCCACCTTTGATCGATCCCGGATCGCCGCCCGCTGCAGCACCCCAAACCGGTGCTGTTCATCGATCACCACCACCGCCAGTTCCCTAAAGCCCACCGTGTCCGTCAACAGCGCCTGCGTCCCGATCACGATGTCCACGCGCCCGCGCCTGGCGTCATCCAGCACTTGCGCCTTCTTTACGCCGGTCGTCGCTTCCGCCCCGCTCGTCAGCAGCGCCACGCGCACGTTGGACCCCTTGAGCATGCGCGACATGGATGCGTAATGCTGCTCCGCCAGAAGCTCGGTGGGCACCATGATGGCGCCCTGCTTCCGATTGGCCACGGCCATCAGCATCGCGTACAGCGCCACGATCGTTTTGCCGGACCCCACATCCCCCTGCAGCAGTCGGTTCATGGGAATGTTGCTCTGCAGATCCTTCACGATCTCCTTCACCACGCTTTCCTGGTCTGGGGTCAGCGCAAAGGGAAATCGCTGCCGGATGTGGACGTCAATCGCCTCAGACCATCCCAGCCGGCTGGCTTCAAGCTGCGTCCGGTTGAAGTGCCTTTTGATGGCGATGCCCAGTTGCAGCACCAGCAGTTCATTAAACGCAAAACGCCGCCTCGCGGCCTTCGCCTCGTCCTCATGCGCAGGCATGTGCGCCATGCGGAACGCTTCCGCCAGCGTCGGCATCGCCCGTGCCACTCTCAGGCTCTCCGGCAGCGGGTCCTGCACCTGCCCCAGCACCTGGGGCAACACATCCATGATCACCCGCTCGATCTTCCCCGAAGGCAGATCCTCCGTCGCCGGGTACACCGGCTTATACCGATCCTTGGCCTTCTCCAGTTCCTCTTCCGGGTCCACCACCTGCCACGCCGCATTCACGATCTGCGGATACCCGTTGAACGCCTTCACCTTCCCCTGCACCCGCAGTTCCATCCCTGGGCTGATCTTCCCCTTTAAATAACTCGCGTTGAACCACGTCAGCGAAAGCGTCCCTGAAAAGTCCTTCAGCGTCACTTCAAAACGGCTCTTCATCGGCCCACCCCGGCCCGGCACCACCCGGCTGGCCACCACAACTCCCCGGGTGGACCCGATCGTCTCCAGCGTCAAATCCGCAATGGTCCCCTCCGCCGCCTCAAACTCATACCGCATCGGCAGATGCCGGATCAAATCCCCAACGGTCGATATCTCCAGCCGTCCAAACAGCTCCACCCGCCGCTTCCCCTGTCCGGGAATCTCGGTGATCTTGCTCGACAGTTTCAGGTCCGTCGGCTTGGGTTTTTCAGTCGGTTCGCTCATGGCGCCCAAATCATACGCTTGGGCACCAGGTTTCGGGGAATCAGGCAAATCGGGAAAATTTCCGTCTCCACACCCGAAACCCGGGCCCTCAAACCCGTCCTCCGCACGCTTCCCCGCAGATTCGACCAACCACCCTCAATTCCCTATACTTCCCCCCATGACGCAAAGCTCGCGAATCGCTTTGTTCCCTGGAACATTCGACCCCATCACCAACGGCCACCTCGACGTCATCCGTCGCGGCTGTGACATCTTCGACCATCTGGTCGTCGCCATCGGTCACAACCCAACGAAAAAAGAGCTTTTCAGCATCGAAGAACGTGTGGAGATGATCCAATCCCTCCTCACCGTCGAAGCCCCCAGCGTCAAAGTCGAAACCTACAAAGGCCTCACCGTCGACTACGCCAAGCGCATCGGCGCCACCGTCATCCTCCGCGGCCTCCGCAACGTCTCGGACCTCAGCTACGAATTCCAGCTCGCCCTCACCAACCGCGCCGTCGCCGACATTGAAACCGTCTTCGTCATGTCAGGTGAAAACTACGGCTTCACCAGCTCCACACTCATCAAACAGATCGCCGCCGCAGGCGATATCGACCGGCTCAATAAACTCCTCCCCTCCATCGTCGTCGAAAAACTCAAAGCCAAAAAAGCCGCCAACGGCGGAACGCTGTCCTGGATCAGGACCGACGGTTTCAAGGAATAGCCATTCATGGACTACAGGATCGTCAGCATCGGCGCACTCAGCCACCACGAACTCTGGAAAGACCAGGGCCCCACCCGCGCGTCCCACGCCACCTGCACCCTCGTGCGCAGCGATGACAAAACCATCCTCATCGACCCCGGCCTCCCCCCGAAACTCATCGCCCAATGCCTCCAGGAACGCTCCGGCCTCGATCCCTCCAAGATCACCGACGTCTTCCTCACCAACTTCCGCCCCGCACACCGCTGGGGCCTCGCCGCTTTCCCCCACGCAAACTGGCTCCTCTCCCAGATGGAGCGGGAATTCGTCGGTCACCGCCTCATCGAACAATTCCAGGCCGAAGAAGACCCCAATCTCAAAAAGCTTCTCGAAGAAGACATCGCCATCCTTAAAAAGTGCACCCCCGCGCCCGACCGCCTCGCACCCCAGGTCGATCTCTTCCCCCTCCCCGGCTATACCCCGGGCACCTGCGGCCTCCTGCTCAACCAGATCAACCTCACCGTCCTCGTCGCCGGCGACGCCGTCCCCACCGTCGAGCACCTCGAACAAGGCCGCGTCCTCCGCGCCGGCTACGACGCCGAACAAGCACGCGAAAGCTTCATGGAAGCCATCGAAATCGCCGACGTCATCATCCCCGGCCACGACAACATCATCATCAACCCCACTCGCAAACGCTTCTAAAACAACAAACGCTCCATCCGTTCCTACTCCTCCTTTTGATCGCTTTGCCCATCAATTCCGAGGTCGGTCGGATTCGACGTCTTCGTCGTAATCCGACATCATGAGCATGTCTCCTCTTCGACACCAAAACCCTTACCCCACCATCCCTTTGACCGCCGCGAGCACGGGCGCATAAATCCCTCGCCCCGCTGCGATCACCCCGCGGTTCCCCAGCAGCGTCGATCCACGGGAAAAATCCAATTGTTTCCCAGCCACATCCGTCACTTTTCCGCCCGCTTCCGTCACCAGCAGCACGCCAGCCGCATGATCCCAGATGCACTCGTGGTATTCCGCGCTCATCGGCAGCCGCATATAGATGGAAGCCACACCGCCGGCCACCAGTGCGTACTTCGCCTGGCTGTCGAGCGTCATCGGTTCCGCTTTTACACCCAGTTGATTGATGATCTTCACAGACCTGGGCATGTCAGAATGGCTTGATTCCACGCTCTTGGCCAGCACGGCCAATGTCGGATCCTTCACGTCAGACGCCTTCAGTCGCACTGCATCCGCGGGAAGCACTGCTCCATCCATCGGCACCATCCACGCGCCTTTGTCTTTGATCGCAAAGGCCAGCACGCCTTTCACCCCGAGCATCTCCAGGTTCGGGCACGCCATCGCCGCCAGCACAGGCTCCTTGCCTGCAATCAGCGCCAGGCACACCGCGTATTGCTCGCCGCGAATGAACCCTTTGGTCCCGTCGATCGGGTCCAGCGTCCAAAACACCTTCTCCCCCGGTGCGCCGTTTACTTTACGCGCATCATTGGCGCCAAGATCGATCCATTTGAGCGCCTGTTCTTCCGTCACTTCTTGTTTCAGCGACAGCGCGATCTCTGCTGCGATGTGTTTGCGCAGTTCTGCCCGGTCGCTCATGCGCAGCATCCCGGTCCCTTCTTCGCCCACCACCGGCACGCCGGATTGTGCTTCATGCAGCGCCTTGCAGATGATCGCCTGCGCGCAAAAGTCCGCCACGGTCACAGGGCTCTCGTCCTGCTTCTTCACTTTCATTTCCGCAGACATCCCATGCTGAATCCGCGCGCACGCAAACCCCGCCACCCGCACCGCGTCAATCGCCCTCAAAAGTAGCGGCGTAACTTGGGGACCTGCCATGATCAATCCTTACTTTCTAATCGCTTCCTACATCTCACATCCAACTTCATACGTCCGCTTCATTCACCGGGAATGTACGAAATCACGCCCGTCCACGGGCTGCTCGCCGTCGCGTACTTGCGCTTTTCGATCCGGCCCGAGAGATACGCATACCGGCCCGCCAGGCACGCGTGCTTCATCGCATGCGCCATCCGGATGGGTGTCTTGGCATGGGCGATCGCGGTGTTCAGCAGCACGCCATCGGCGCCCAGCTCCATCGCAATGGAGATATCTGACGCCGTGCCCACGCCCGCATCCACGATCACCGGATAGTCGGGCTGGCCGCCCGCCTTGGGGTCTTTCAAAAGCTCGAGAATCAGCCGGATGCTGTTGGGGTTCAGCACGCCCTGGCCCGAGCCGATCGGCGAACCCGCGGGCATCACTGATGCCGCGCCCGCATCGCGCAGACGCACCGCCATGATCGGGTCATCGGAGGTGTAGCACAGCACCTTAAAGCCGTCTTTCACCAGTTCCTTGCAGGCTTCCAGCGTGCCCACCGGGTCCGGCAGCAGCGTCTTTTTATCGCCCAGCACTTCCAGCTTCACCCAGTCCTTGCCGGGGTTGTCCAGTTGGTCCAGCAGTTCGCGCCCCAGCCGGGAAACGCGCACCGCGTCTTCCGCGTTAAAGCACCCTGCCGTGTTGGGCAGGATGGTGTATTTGCTCAGGTCGATGAAGTCCAGCAGGCTCTTGCCTTCTTTATCGATCAACCGCTCGCGCCGCACGGCGACGGTGATCACCTCCGCACCCGAAGCTTCCAGCGCCGTCTGCATCGTCGGGTAGTCCGGGTACTTGCCCGTCCCCACGATCAACCGGGAGGTGTACGTCTTGCCAGCCAGTTTCAATACCGAGTCAAGTTCTTCGCTCATCGTTTTGTGCTTTGTTCTCTAAAAGAGGAGGATCGCAAAACCACACACCGGTCACTTTTCAGTTCTAAACGTTCAATGCTTCGCGTCGGCCAATCGTCACCCCCCGCCCACCAGCGTCACAATCTCTACATGGTCATCGGCCTTCAGGCTCGTCTCCGCGTGTTTGCGCTTGGGCACCAGTTGTTTGTTCACTTCCACGGCGACGGCCTTACCCTTAAACCCCAGCTTCTCGCAAAGCTCAGCCACCGTTGCCCCCGTTTGGGCTTCAACAATTTGTCCGTTCACCACAAGATTCATAGTCCCGAATTATACCGCCCTCTTCCAAGCTCTGTCTGAAACCCCTTCCCCCCTTACCCGACAACCCGGCACCCCAGGCGGGCAGACATTCCATATTGCCAAATGCTTCAACCCTCCTTGACCCTCCCCCCCTTCTCAAGCGTACTATCACAACAAGCCACCCTTTTAAAACCGGAACCCTCCCGTGAAGCCCGCCCTCGCCACCCTTCTCGCCCTCGCCCTCCTCGCCGGCTGCGACCGCACCGAGCCCGCCAAGCCCGCCGCTGGCCCTCCATCCCCCCAGGCCGTCCCTGCCGCCGCCAGCACACTTCCCCAGATAGACCTTCCCGGTCTTCAGGCCCTCCTCAAGGACGCCGCCGATAAAAAGCAAGTCGTCATCATCGACTTCTGGGCCACATGGTGCGCTCCCTGCGTCGAAATGTTTCCTGAAATTCACACCCAGGCGGAAAAACTCGGCCCCGGTGTCCGCCTCATCACGATTTCCATGGACGCCCCCGAAGACACCCCCGCCGTCCTGGCTTTTTTAAACAAAAATCACGCCCTTAAAGACGCCTATCTCCTGGACCCGGACTCCGATAAACAGGCCGCCATGGTCGCCGGCCTTGGAGAAAATTGGACCGCACTGGTCGCTCCGGCTTTGTTTGTGTTTGATAAGGAAGGTAAACTAAAAGCACAGCTGACCCAGGGGGTGAAAGCTTCAGCAGCCCTCGACGCGGCCAGACAGGCGCTCAACAACGCGCCCGTCGTGCACTGATCCAGATTCAACGCCTTTACCGAGCCCACCAGCATGAGCACGATGCGCGAACCAGTCACACGCAAGCTGTACGACATTTGGGCCTATTTTTACGACAAAACCTTCGGCGCCCTCGTCCTGGAACGCCAGACCACCGCCATCAACCAGATCCGCCCCGAGCCCGGCGACAAAGTCCTCGACATCGGCGTCGGCACCGGCCTCATGCTCAAGAAGTACCCCAAAGACGTCACCGTCGTCGGGATTGAACTCAGCGAAGGCATGCTCAAAAAAGCACTCAACAAAAAGCACGAAGCGGAACTCGAGCACTGCCACCTCCTCTGCGCCGACGCAATGCTCCCCCCCTTCAAAGACCACACCTTCGACCGCATCATGATCGCCCATGTCGTCTCCGTCGTCAGTGACGGCCGGAAACTCGTCCTCGAAGCCAACCGCCTCCTCAAGCCAGGCGGCCGCCTCGTCCTCCTCAACCACTTCCAATCCCAAAACCCCGTCATCGCCTTCTTCGAACGCCTCACCAACCCCTTCTTCATCCGCGTCGGCTGGAAGTCAGACCTCGTCCTCGCCGACACCATCGCCGACACCGGCTTCAAGATCGACTACCAGTTCAAAATGCGCTACATCGACCTCTGGCAGGTCATCGTCCTCTCCCACGATCCCTCAGCCTCAGGCACCGCCCCCGGCGCGGAATCCGCCGCCACCACCTCCCCCGCCCGCACCCAAAAAGACCCCATGACAGACCCCAAGCTCGCCATCAGCGGTCACTAATCCAAGCTCCCACGACAACACGATCAGGCTTCCTGCTCCATCTCCATCAGGAGATCGCTTGTTAGCCGAAGCAGGAAATCACTTGTTAGCCGGAAGCGCAAGCGACGGAGTTGTCTTCTTAAACCTTCTCCATCAGGGAACAGTCATAGAAAAAAGCTGTCGAATGAACAAACACCACGAAATCAGAGAACAATGACCTGTGATCACGTCAAAATGCTGCCCGCCAACTTTTCGTGTGATAAGCTTCATCGCGAATTCACGCCTACTTTTCCAAAAATAGGTCGTCGATTTACACTTCCTCAAAGACGGACCGAGTGTGGATAGCCTCATCTTCAAAAAGATTGCGTTGGCGCACATGTGCCGCTGCCTGTTCAGGATTAGCGGTGAAAAGGACTACTGCCAAGTCTTTCAACGCCCTTGTACAGCTCACATAGAAAAGACGGCGAGTTCGATCCACAGTTGTTTCTTCACCTGCTTCGATGTGTTTTCGGTCGTTATCTGAAAGAGCTTTGAGGCCCAGGTATTTTTCATAGGAAAACTGGGTGTGTGTACTCTCGGCATCATCTAGAACGACGAGCACCCTATCGAACTCAGCCCCTTTGATGCCTTGTTGGGTCCAAAAAGGTGAGCGTTGCGAGATGTAGGTTTGGTATGGAAGAAGTTGTCTAGCGGGGCATGCTAGGAAAGCATCCATTGAAGCCATCTCCTTTTCGGACTCATCTTCTTCTTGATCTTCGTCGTTATTGTCCACCCCTTCGTCGGGCTGAGCAGATGCAGCCGTTTTCGGGTCCAAATACGATACTAGCCGGGGGTCAAGGATCAGTAACTCTGTGGCATACACCTGATTCAACAGGTCGCCAATCGTGACCCCGGAATTCCCCGCTATGCCTTCTGCAATTGATGCAACAAGCTTTCTGAGTGTTTTAAGGCGTTCGGCTACGTTAACTCCAGCGAGGGCGTTTTTGTCAAGAAGGGGTGAATACTCTCGAATCAGTCGCATCACTTCGAGCTGTCGATCATTTATGTGGGCAATCGCTATTGGAATCAGGAATTTCACGCATAGCGAAATAGGCCATGCGGAGCCGTCTAGAAAACCGTCCTTGAATGCTGACGGAGCTCTGGAGTTGAGTGCCGTGTAAAGGTCTCCAAACCCTAAGCGCTTTGCGGCCATCTGATGAACAATGACCAGAAGCTTTACCCGCTCGTAGTCATCAACACCAAGTCGCCAACGACTATCACCAGTTCGCCCCGCCATCCAGTCGCGCACTCGAACCAGATTGGCATCTCGCGTATCGTCCGCAGGCAAAACAAAAAGGTGAGCCGAACCTTCAGGGGTTGGAACGACGCCTTTAGGACCAAGACGTTGACCCGGAACCTGAACGAGGTCATCACAATCACGACGAATGGCGTTCGCAAGATTTAGAACCTTGGTTGAACACCGAAAATTTTCAGGCTTCGGGATGTCAGTCCAAGTGAGCTCCGGCTCAACTAGCCCGGTCCCTGTAGCGTAAATTCGCTGCATCGGGTCCCCAAAGAAACCGAGACAAAGCGTAACGCCGGGTTCACGCTCGACTGTCTTTAAGGCTTCCACGACCTCGGTAGTCGTATCCTGACTCTCGTCCACAAATACGAAGGGGAATTGGCGTGCGACAAGGGTTCGAAAAAGGGGGCGCTCGGAAATGAGGTGGGGCACGAGCTTCAGAATGTCGTCGTGACCCAAAATCCCCTTTGCATAATCGCTTCCTGTGCCGTATCGGAAGCCTTTAACTGAGGCGATCCGCTCTGACTGCCGACAGAGGCGATCTAGGTCTCGGGTGTCTTTGACCTTCGTGCGCTGCTGAACCCTGGGCCCGTAGGTTGCCTGCTTCTCTTTGAGCGCCTCCACTTTTTCCGCAATGCGACTAGAAACCCAGACGCGAATGTCGTTCTGGAATGGCTTAGCTAGCAGCCACATGAAGCTGTGGATCGTCGAGACATGAACCAACGAATCGCTGCCGACGTCTCTCCAGATCTCTCCAGCTGCAATCTCTGTGTAGGTAATGCAGGCAACGCGCTGACGGGCTTTTCTCAGCTTGTCCTTGTGCAATCGGAGGACCGACGACAGACCTTTAATGAGAGAGGTGGTTTTTCCGGAACCGGCACCGGCCTTCATTATGAAGCTGCGCGGAGGAGCATTTCCAAGACAGTTTCGCAGGTCAATGTCGGCCTGGGTGTCCGGCTTATTCGCTCGGCTACTCATGCTCGCCCCCTGTTGCGACATTTTCGGCAATGGGAACGGCGTCGGCCAGTACGGTGTCAAATTCGATCCGTACTTCGCCCTTCAGCCAAACAAGCCCGTCACGAATGTATTTCGGGACATGCCACGCTTCCTCGTCTTCAGTGAGAACAGCGAGCGCGAACTTCGTTTTATCGAAGCTCTTACGCGAAACTTTCTCATGAAGACCTTTGGCAAAGGCCCGAGGGCCGACGGCTCCACCCTTCACAATCAGACCAAGTGGCTTTCTCTCCTCCGCTTGAGACCACCCCGGGTTTTCGAGGCCAAAATCCTCCTCAAGCGTGCGTCCACAGAGGGTTTCAGTGGCTCCGTTCCATGTGACGGCCCGTTCAGTCTGATAGGCCACGCGAACCTTCGCACCATCTTCAAGCTCGTGAGTTTTGTCTGCTTCCGAGGCGTTACGCAAATCTTCGATTGTGAGTTTGGCAGGAAGCCATTTTATGAGGGTTTGATTCGAGGTCGCAGCACCGGGTTCATAGGGCAGGCAAGCCTTACCGTATTTCTTCTTAGGCGCTGCGGCAACAAGCTCACCTACTGGATCTTGCGCATCGTCCTGAGCTTGCACTGCGACATTTTCTTCTGCATCGGCTGGAACCTCGAATTCCTCAACTTCCTCGTCATTAACGGCATCGTTGGCCGCCGGAACCACGAGGGCGACACTATCAATATCGGTGATGATCAGCGTTGTCAGGCCGAGAAACTCGATAAGCGACTGGAAGCGGTGTCCAAAGGCACCGCCAACTTCCAAAATGCATAGACAAGCGGAACGGAGAGCCTTCGCCACTTTCCTAATCATTACGGGCAGAAGCAATCTCTCAACATTACCTTCAACGAGAATAGCGGCATCAGAGAAGAAGAGATCACAATGAGTCAGTTTCAGATATCGTTCAAGAAAATCACGATCCTCTGGCTGGGCTTGGTAGAACGCCGATAAATTTATAACTTCCGTCAACTGTTCATTGCCGACTTTCTTGCGTCGGAAATAGCGAATCGGCTTGAAACCTCGCTCATAAAGGATGTGGGGCGAGTGGGTCGTGATGACCATTTGACTGCTAAAAATACTTCCGTTGTCACCCTCTATGTTCAGGAGCTCAAGAACATTGCGGATGAAGACCTGCTGGAGTTGGGCGTGCAGATGGGCCTCAGGTTCCTCCACGAAAATCAGATGCAATGGGGGGCGATTGTCCAACGTCGCCCACTTGGCTTGAGCATCGAGAATCTCCACAACCATGTAGATCAAATTCTTGAATCCTAACCCGTTATAACTGTCAGGAAGGGTGGCCGTGTCTTCGCCATCTCCAATCTGATAGTGAACCCGTGCGTCCTGGCTCATGACATGGGCAGGGTCCAGCGCCGACATTATCTTCAGACGTGGATTATTGACACCGGGATAACCAAGCTTGGCGAGCCGATCAAGCATCGGCTTGAATACCCCATCCAAGTGAATATTCAGCGCTTGCTCGGAGTCGAACAGCGCCTTGAGTGCCGTGTGATCGTCTTGCCTCTGATTAAGGTTGCGCTTGTAGAAGCGGCTCAATCGCTTTGACAGGTCTTCCGATCTACCACCGGCTTCCGGATCGGGGTCAGCAAGGTGTCGCTGTGCCCCTAGGTTGTCGATATGGATAAGCGACTTCAGAATCGATCCGCCACCAGGCTCTCCACCTAATTCACCCGGAACATAGTCGCCAATTTCACGGAAGTTCTCGTCAAATTGTGTGCGATCCAAAACGAAGTAACGCAGTTCATATTCACTCTTAAGCTCTCGCTGGAGATAGTCCGTCATGGAGCGAGGCCAGGGAACATACTTCGACTCGGGCGGCAGTTCCGCAGCCTGTTCAGTGGCTTTTCCCTTAGCTTCTTGGTAGTTTTGAATGAGGTTTATAGGATCTCGAGCTGCCAGGGAAATTCGTATGCCAACCTTGGTTCCCTCCCATGCCGAACTCGGAAGCAACGGAATCACTAAATAGAGATCGGGCGCTGCAACTTCGAACCAGAGATCAAGGTCTATGCTTGGAAGTGAGAAACCATCGGGAATCGGGTCAGCCAGATTGACATCGCCAGCTTCATCAAAGGTTTTCCAACACGAAGAGCTGAAATCATAGAGACTAAAACGATCCCTTCCACCAGTGACGAACGAACGGATAGCCTGAGTTGCTGATGTTTTCCCGCTGTTATTAGATCCTACGAATATCGATATGTCGTCAGCTAACTCGATATGAGCGTCTTTCAGGCGTCGGAAATTGCGGAGGCGATACGAGTAAAGATGCAAGGGCAACCCTTCACTAGGTTTTCGTAATTTATAGCAGAAACAGGCGATGAGTGCATAATATCATGGCAAATTTCAATACTTTAACACAACAAACTCATACTTTTTCAGTATTTACATCCTTTCAACCGAATTTCACAAAACGGCAACGCCTCCATCACTGTAGAGCGCAAGAAAACAGACCCTGGCGCAATGCCAGGGTCTGTTCAATATTCTACCGCCGCCCTTTGCCTGCCCGGCTCATGGCGGCTCACGCATGCAAATTACCTTCCCTCGTATTCCGGAATGCCCTCAAGGGGAATCCCCGTACGCTTAGATAGCCATGTGCGTAGTTCCAAGTCGCTATCCGTTTTGCTGTGTCCCTTTTGAAAAAACTCACAAAGAAGACCGCCGCGAGCTTCACTCCCCAACGCCTTCCATTGGGCGTAGCGTGTCTCGTCGTCCATCTCCTTCGGATTGTACATTCGGCCTGTATCTTTCAAGGAATTTTTGACCTTAAAAACCTCAATTCCCGCGTTTCAATTCCAACGCCTCGAATATACCTTTCCAAGGAATAGGCCCTGGCTCTCCACTAGGGCCTATTCAACTACTACAGTCCTACTCAATTCTGAACCTCATGGCGGCCAAGGAAGATTGGGAACATCAACCGTGATATTTTCAGGCGGTTTAAAATCACTTATTCTCATGTGCTCAACCATCCGATCGGGCAGGCGAACACCGTGCCGACGAACATCATGGGCTAATGCATGAGGCCAAAGCCAAACCCCGTCAGATTTAAAGGCACTTGGATTTCCAATACCTTCGCCACAAAGACTGCACTTGACTGACGGGATACCTGCGACGATCACAACCTCGGTGCGATCCAGATATAAAAGAACCGCATCCTTCTCCTGAAGATTCCAATCCGGATCAACAAAATCTGTCATCAATGGCATTTCTGGTTTGCCCTCATCGGGTCCCCAAAATCCAAACCAATTATGAGGCCAATTCGCAAACCGCTTCATATTCACCTCCTTAAGGATTTTTCTGAGCTTCAACGGGAACAAACTTCTGCGGTGCAAAGGGAACAAACTTACCTTTGTGAGGATAAGCAGCCTGAAATCTCCGCGCGCCCGGCTTTCCTACCCACTCGCCCGGACCAATGCTGAATCCCCCATTATCGTGCGCCCAAAGGTAATTTTCGGGAGCCCATACGATGACTCCCACTTCATTAGCCAACTGCTGCGCAACACCATCTGCCTTTGCACCAGTATTGCATGACAGAAGGCGAATCGGTTGTCCTGTGAATTCCGGGTGACGTCTGATGATATCCGCAGCCTGCTTGGCATTGATCGACTGATCCAAATGATCGATCGAGTACGCATCGCCATGTGCGCTGACGTCCAGTGTTCCATTGGGATCGATGTCTTTGCGAGGAAAACAAAGGGGATAAGTACATTTCTTCCGACGCTTAATCGACAATCCCTTTCCCTAACGCGACTTATGCCATTTGAACCGAATTTCACAAAACGGCAACGCCCCCATCTGACAAGAGCGCAAGAAAAAGCCCTTGGCTCAACGCCAAGGGCTCTCTGAACACTATAACTACGAGATTATACCAGTGCCTGATAACCTCAAACAGTAGCTTATTGCTTTATTAGGGAGGCCAAGGGAGATTGGGAACATCAACCTTAACATTCCTGGGTGGTTTAAAGCCGCTTTGTCTCATGTGCACTACCATTTGATCAGGCAGTCGAACCCCATGTCTCCGAACGTTATGAGCCAAGTCCTCTGGCCATAACCAATAGCCGTCCGATTTGTAGGCACTAGGATTACCAATATTTTCACCACAAATCTGACATTTCTCTGATGGAATAAGCGCAGCAACCACCACAACCGCTTCATCAAGATAAGAAAGTACGGCGTTCTTCTCCTGTAAATTCCAATTCGGATCCACAAATTCTTGCATTGCGGGCCACAGCGGTTCTTCCTCAGAGGGTCCAAAAAATCCAAACCAACGATGAGACCAATGTTTAATTCGATCCACACTTCACTCCTAACGACTTGTCAATAATTAGTTCTCTTTATCCCGAAGCCTTACGGTGGCCAAGGAAGATTCGGGACATCAATTCTGAGATTTTGGGGCGGTTTAAAGCCGTTTCGCCGCATGTGTTCAACCATTCTGTCTGGTACTCGAATACCGTGCCGGCGAACATTATGCGCTAGATCCTCAGGCCAAAGCCACACTCCGTCAGACTTGTAAGCGCTTGGATTTCCAGCATTTTCGCCGCAGAGCACACACTTGACCGAAGGAATAAGTGCCACGACAACAACCTCGCTGCGGTCCAGATAAGCCAGTACGGCTTGCTTCTCATCTTGCTCCCAGTTTAAATCGACGAAGTCTTCCATCGATGGTCTCTCCAGTTTGCCCTTAAGAGGCCGCCAAAACCCAAACCAACGATGGGACCAATGTGCAAAACGATTCATCTGTATTTCCTTAAGGATTATTTTGAGGATTAAAGGGAACAAACTTGCCATTATGAGGATAACGGGGCTCGAACTTTCGTATACCGTTTGGATAATCGACCCATTCGCCGGGCCCAATCGTAAAGCGCCCGTCCGGATAAGGCCACAAGAAGTCATTGGGCGCCAATACTGTTACTCCCAGCTGATTCGCCAACTGCTGCGCAAATCCATCTGGCCTCGAACCCGTGCTGCATGAGAGGAGTCGAATAGGCTGTCCCCTGTATTGCGGATCGCGTTTGATGATCTCAGCAGCACGTTTTGCATCCACGGGAATCTTGCCCCATTTAACCAAATTGGAATTGCCGTGCCCTGTGACGTCCAACATGCCATTAGGATCGATGTCATTGCGACGGCTGGCATAAATCCCTGCTTTATCCTGGCTATCCATGATGAAATCAATCGGCAACGGTTGCGATGGCAGCGGAATCTGAGGAATCTTTCCTCCTGCTGCACCAGAGCGTCTTGCCAGTGCTTCGTTAATCAACGCGCCGTTGGAAACGTCGGATGTACGAGGCCCATCCCCGTCATGCTCCCTGCCTGTTCTTCCACTGGCAGACGCATCTTTCTCGAAACTCGCCACCAGTTCCCGCAGGCTGGCCATGAACTCAGGATGCGCTGAGGCCCGCCACACCCCTTCTGGTGTCTCAATGTCTCCCATCCGGCTCAGCTTCTCCAAGGCTCGCTTGGCTCCCGCCGGATCCCTGGCCCCCATCTTCCGCAACGCAGTCTCGTCCAAATGCTTCACCGCCTTCAAACGTGCGCGCAGCATCTGAAACTCCGCCGGTTCCATGCCCAATAGCGTGGAAACTGCGCTTTTTGACTGACCGCCAGCGGATTTGGCGCCGCCTGGTCTCTGAGCCCTCCCCTGCGTCAAATACCCCGTGATGGCTCCGCCCACAACCGCTTGTCTACCGTGGGCCCCAAGCGGAATGTTCGGATCGATAAACGCCCTGTCGATGGTATTGGCTATTTCGTTGCCCAAACCGCCGACTGCCGCTCCGTGCGCCGCCGCCCCCGGTGAAGATGCCGGAGCAAACCGCCGCATCGCCAGCATCGTCATCACGGATGAAAGCATGTGCAGACCCACATACCCTGTCAGCCGTGATCCTGAGAGATCTGCATCCCTCCCCCGGTCATAGGCACTGCGGCCCGCCATGAGTGTGCCGCCCACCAGCATGGCTGGAAACCCGCCCGCCGCGTACAGCCCTACCGCCGGAGTGATCCCACCCAACGTCTGACCCACGTCGCGAGTCTTGGTGTAATTCGGATCGACGCCATCTTCCAGAAGCTCGCTGCCGGTCTCTTGATAAAACTCACCCAACCTGTCAGCGCCCAGTGATTTCAACAGAGTGCCCACGCCTTGGGTCGATGTGCCAAACCAGCTTGCGCCAAGTGTCGCCAGGAAACCGCGGTGTCCCGCGTCCCGTTCGCGCATCGCCCGGTCGTATTGTTCCTGTGTCACTCCCGCCAGTTGCAGCGCCACACGATGGATGTAGTCCATCCTCCGAGTCCCTTTGATGGGCTGGACCGGTTCATCAGAACTGGAATTGGGGTCGGGCACCCGAAAAAATGGATGCGTGTCGACAATCTTCTCCGCCATCGCGCGGTACTTGGGCCATTCCGCCGCATCCAACGGGGACTTGGCCTTCTCTGATGGCATCAACGCGTTGTACCCAGATGCCGGATCGGAAAACTTTGCCGCATCAGGCAACTTCTGCGGGCCGTGCCGCCTAACACTTGGAACGCTCCAGTCGCCTGTGCTCCAAAGCACATCAAGTTTGTCGGGATCATAGTAAAGGTCAATCCCTTCGCGCACCATTCTGTCGCGATCTGGTTGAGTAAGATCGTCAAAACCTGGGAGTCGGCTCCTCAAATTAAGTGTCACCCAATCGCGCAAGTACTGCGCCTGATCCCGCGTGAGCGACTGATCACGCGAAATCTTTGGTTCATTGGGAAGTGCCCGATCCTGTGAAATGATCAGTTTCAGCGCGCCGGGCACGAAACCTTTGATTCTTGGTGCCTTTACGGTTCCAACAGGATCATGAGCCTTGATTAAACCCGTTGGCGAATCGGAAAACACCCTCGACACCTCTCCTATGACCTCGTCATCTCCCGGAATTTCATCCTGCCGGGCAAACATCTCGTCATCCCGCGACCCCGACACAGCCGTCTGAAAACCTTGTTTGCTTCCCTCGCCTCCGCTTTGGAAGGATTCAAAGGACGCATCTCTGATCCCCACATACCGATCCGGATTAGCCCAATCACCTGGACGCCCTTGGTCATCCAAAACATCGGGGTCAATTTCGTCGTTCGAGAAATCCAACCGCGCTTTTACCGCGTTCCGACTTAGGCCCGGCGTTGGCTTCGAATTCACGGGCGAGCGTATAACCGACACAGCACCGATAACCGGTGGAATCCTGCCGTGCGGCATCTGAGCCAAACCGGCTTTCGTTACGTCAGTCTGGCGTCCAAACCCGCCGCCCCGGGGCGATGTCTTTAATTCCACGGGCGCCTCTTGAACCATTTGCTCTGGCGCAACACCCGAAATCGATGGCGCCATCGCTCCCATCGTCTTTACGCGAGGAGGTTGCACAAATCCGTCAAGGTTCTCATCAGCCGCCCCATCAGCATCGTCCACACCCCCTTCCAAACTCACACGCGGAAACATCGGCACGCGCCATCCACCATCTTCTTTCAGTTCTGTCTCTCCCTTATCTCCTGGTGCAAACCCATCCCCACTCCCGCCATTGAACACATGCTTTGACCAAACCGACCCAAACCGTCCCAATCTGTTAAATAAACGTCCACCGGACATTTCTTTGCCCTTTGCCCCAAAATCCCAATTCTGCTTCCACCCGACCACGCCACACCGACAAGGGGATACCCTTCCCCTTCATCCACCCTTCCTCCTTTTCAAACGGTTCCCGAAAACAAAAAAGCGCTACCAGCGCTTAACATTGACACACTCATCTTTTCAACGCCCAAACGCCGCCTTAAAACGCCAACGAGATAGATCCTCGTCGGAGAAAAACCAAAGCCATTCCCCCGCCAGAAATTATAACCAAGCACCAAATCAAGTCAAGTGTATTTGTGTAAAATTTATACTTTTTACATCTAATTAGTCCGAAAGCAGTTAAGTGCTTGCCGATTTTGCTCACATTCTCATCCTAAGACACTCAGTGAAAACCACAAGCTCCAAACACGCAGTCTCAAACCACCCGCAGATACCATAAAACCTTTTGTATTAAATACTTAAATCACCACTCGCAAAATCTCAGTCTGATTTCATAAAAGAGCAACGCGCCTCGGCGCGGTTTGAGCCGTTATTCGGGGCCATCTCCTCCAAGAACGCCACATGCAATTTTCCAACCATCTACAAGTACCCTTATTTCATAGACTTGCGACTTTTAAGCCTAATTTCATGAAAGGGCAACGCCACCATCTTCCAAGAACATAAGAATGCTCACAAAGAAATTTTAGGCTTGCCCGAAAATCAAAACATAACTACATAGATCGCCTACTTACAGTGCGACGTCCTTTTGGCATATCTGCATGAAGCTCTGCTGATGAAATTCCCTCTACATCTTTTTCAATGGTGACAGACCAGAACCAAGGCATATTGCATTTGCAACGCCTCTTAGACTCGTCAACATAAAGCGAGAACAACTTATTACAGGTGACACACTGGATGTGAAACTTTTTACAACGATCACATTTTCCCACATAATGAACGTAGGTCTGTACGATGTTTTTTTGAGTAGCAAGATTGTAAAGAGTCACATCAAATCCAGGAAATCCATCCCAAAAAACCAACCCATTAGCACACGAAGGGTGTTGACACTTGGGCCATTTTCTTGGGTCAAAATGCTTAAGCTGATCCAAAGGAATTAAATGAATCGAAATCGACTCTTGAGCCCGTTTTTCTGCAGACTTTGTCCACCCATTGGCGCAAATCAAATAACCTTGGCGAGCGCCAACATCTTCCATTAAACCCTTAAACGCCTCGACTTCTTTTATATCAATTTTACGTGTTTGAATTTTAGCGTCGATTATGACACGACATGAGTTATCAGTCTTGTGCCGATGTTCGATTAGCACATCGATTTGCCTACTCCTCTCGCTTATGCGTCCAATAATTCGAGCATTTGGAGTTACACAAAAATCCGTTGAAATCTCATCCCTCATGAGACTTGCAACAAATAACTCATAAATCTTCCAAGTTTCAAGATCTTGCGATTCGATTTTTAACTCCTTAAAATATACTCTCACTCTTATCGGGTGTACTACATTATCAGAATGGTTTCATCGTACTTTTAGCGATGATTGATTCTTTTTGAATTTCCGCCTCTTGTTCAGCGCGGTATTTTTCTACTGTCTTCTTCAGTTCGCGAAAGATGAACTGATAGTCGTCTTCACCAGCCATGTTTCGTGACCAACTATGGCCTTTATATACCGTTCCATAGCGGTTCACAATCTTAAGCCCATTCTCGAGCAATTCCTTCAAATCTCCATAGGTGAGTTTGAACGATTGTCGGGTATTACGAAGATCGAGCACATAATTTTCTCCCAGATGCGCAACCACATTTCCACGATACGTCGTTAGATTCTTCACCTTGAGATTTTGTTCGCTAACATATTCCATGTCTCGTTCGAGTTGGGTTGGATCGGCTGAATCCCTTAGCCAATTTGGGTTATGTTTTAATAATCTCAGCCATTTCGACAGATTCATCGAACTGCGTTGTTGATCGTACACGCGACACAGTCGGAGCACCGCGGAATTTAGATGGGCATCGATTGTCATTTTCCAAAAAACCCGTGATTGGTTTACAACGATTTCATTCTCTTCTGCTGCTTTCATGAGATTTTCGTACATCTGGTAATCGATAACGGCGCACATAGCCCGAAACGCCAGTGCATCAGTAAGTTTGTCGAAATCAGGCTTGGTGATTTGGGGCCGCGACATTGGTTATTTTCAGTATGAAGAATGAAGATTCAGCAAAAAAGGCGTAAACCTCATTTTAATCAGAACTTACGCCCATTCAACCTGATTTCATAAAACGGCAACGCCCCCATCTGGAGACAGATAGGAAAAATCCGTCTTCCAGAGCTTTCCACTTACCATTTAAGCGGCAATCTCCTTATTTCACTTCCTCAAAGTCGCCCGGTTTCCATGATCCATCAAACGCTGAAGCTTCCGGCCCATAGATCCGGAAGTAGGTGAACCACCCCTTGCCGGGGATCGTCTTGATCCACTGTCCTTCCTTGCCGGCCGGAGCATTGGGGCCAAAGTACAGGTCAACGCTCTTGCCCGTTTGCCCCTTGAGTTCAAAAAGTGAACGTAACGCGGCTTTCTTCTGGTCGGTGGCGATCTCGCTCCTGTTGTCCGGGTCATACACCGTAACCGACCAAAAAAGTTTTCCCGGCACCGGTAGCGGGACGGTCAACTTATACGTCTTTCCGCCATCAAGGTATGTGCCAGTGTTATCACGCGTCCCCAGCCAGTAGAGTGACCCCGCTGCGGCGGTCCGCCTGAACATCGCCGGAGATTCAATCTGCGCCTGGAAAAACCACTTCGTCCGGGCGTCCAGATCTTTGTAGTTGGGCAAGTCAAACGTCCCGTTCTCGGGGCGAAGCGTCGCCCACTCCCATTTGCGGTCAGGCCACATCACCCGGTCGGGCCTTCGGTCGGCAAAGGACTGCACCCGCATCTGGTCATTGGCCAGCCGCGCAGCCCTCTCCAGAATCCCGCGCATCCGGGCATCAGGAGCAAAAGGCTTGCCTTTCTCAATGCCCAGCGAAGCCAGTTGGCCATAGTTCATCCGATACGCTTCATAGGCGGGCTCAGAATCGATCACTTCGTGCAGTTGCTTCCAATACTCCAAGGTGCGCTCCCACTTCACAGGTGAAAAGTCGCCGGCCCGGGTACCCATATCGATCCACTCAACCTCTTTCCAGCCCGCAGCCGGGTTCAGGGGATGGATCTTGACGGTCTTAAGCAATGCAACGGCGGCGGCATCATCTCCCTTAGGCGGGATTGCACGAAGCAGCAGCAATACCCTGTTGGTGGTGGCGGTCGCCGAGTGATATCCAGCGGGTATCTCCCCCTTGTACCCGGGTGGAAGTATCAAATGCTTGCCCCCGCGCCCCTCATCAGGGCCGGGCAAACCCATATCCATCACGTAGCGCTGGTTGAGGTCGTTGACCACGGACATCAGAGGCCCCGGCGGCATCTCGACAATGATCGGCCCATTCGACAGGTCAATCGTGCCGCCCGCATAAGGCGTGTCGGAGTTGGGCGTGAACACCACCTGCTCAGGCCGCCCATGCAGCACCAGCAGTGTCTTGTTCGATACGGTTCCGGCGGCGATATTCCCCTTCCATGTGCCAAGAATCGACACGGTCGGGTAGAAGAACTTGTAGGCCTCGACCGCCCGGGCAAGGTCGGCATCGTCATAGGCTCTTTGAACGGTCTGGGGCGTGGGGTAGCCTCCATTGAACACATACTCATCAGGCGCATTCGTCTTCTCACCCGCGCAGCCTGCCAAGGCAGCAAGCAAAATACCAGCCATGAATGCGTGTTGAATTCTCATGCGATGCAACTCAAAGTAGCTGCCCCTTTGGTGATCAGACGCCATTAATCACTACGATTTTACATGCGAAGAGAAAGAATCGATCACACCAATTAAAGAAGCGGCATTTCAATGGCGATGTCTCTCCCGCATCCAGTACCAAGAAACGTAAACATCGCAATTAACTTGCCTTGAGCGCTTTTAAGCTGGTTTCATAAAATGGCAACGCGCTCTCAGCGCGGTTTTGACGATTGTTGGTGCCATCTCTGCGCAATCTGCTCACATCTACGCTCCACTAATCGATATTTACAGTTTCAAGACTTACGCCCTTTGAACCTGATTTCACAAAACGGCAACGCCCCCATCTGCCAAGAGCGTAAGAAACCGCAGAGTTTGTATCTGGAAACAAGACAGCTATCCGCCACGTAATCCACCATGCCCCTAGCAGTCTTGCCGTCCTCCCCGCCCCATGCAATCGTTGAAAACCCACTCTAAAGAAACCCCATTTCTCGATCTTCTTGTAAGTCAACGCCCCTCCGAGGTACCAATACTTCTGGAATGAGGCTCCACATTGCATGACGAAGATCAAAAGTCGCTGTTCATGACCTGGCTTGGAGAGCATGGCTCTTCGGTCATGAAGGTGGCACGCGCTTACACCCTCACCAATGAGGAATGTCAGGACCTCGCGCAGGAAATCCTGCTCCATGCATGGCAGTCAGTGCCCAGATTCCAGGGGAGGGCAAGCCCGGCGACATGGTTCTATCGCGTGGCGCTCCACACGGCGATGAATTGGCGCAGAAAAGACAAACCTCGCCGATCAAGGCAGCAGCAGCTGCTCCAGGATCAAGTCTTGGCAACACAGGCGGCCGGCAGTGCCGAGCAGGCTCAGCATCGGGATACCGTGGAACAGCTCTACAAGGCCATTCAGCAGTTGCCGAAAGCCGATGCGGCCTTGGTGTTGCTGTATCTCGACGAGCTGAGTTACCGGGAGATGGCCGAAGTGTTAGGCATCTCAGAGAGCAACGTTGGCGTGAAGCTGAATCGAGCGAAAAAAGCCTTGGCTGAGTTGATGAAAGGCCAATCACATGAACATTGACAGACACATGAACCCTGACGACTTTCAACAGGCGTGGCAGGCGCAGACACACGTCAAAATCGACACCGACTTGCTGCTCAAAGAAGTCCAACGGAATCAATGGCATTTCCGGGCCGCGATCCTCTGCAGAGACTTTCGTGAAGTCGGGGTAGCGCTATTGATGATCCCATTGTGGTTCTATCTCGGCGCCACCACGCGCGTTCCCTGGACGTGGTATCTGACCGTGCCGGCCCTGATTTGGGTTGCCGGCTTCATACTGGTGGATCGTGTGCGTCACCCGCAAAAACCCAACAAGCCGGGTGAACCGCTGCTGGCGAGCGTGCGCGAATCACTGTCCCAGGTGGAGCATCAAATCTGGTTGTTGCGCAATGTATTCTGGTGGTATTTGCTGCCGTTCACCATTTCGCTCCTGGGATTTTTTACCCACGTTGCCTGGCTGACGTTTGAAAAATGGTTTGCCGCTCTGGGCTTCGCGGCGTTTTTATGCCTCTTTGTTTTGGTCATCTATTACTTCATTTATTGGGCCAACCAATGCGCCGTACGTGCGCACCTTGAACCCCGGCGTCAGGAATTACTAACGCTGCTCGCAAGCCTTGGCGATGAAACGATTGCTGAGCCCGCCAATGGGCCCTCCAATCCGAGTTGATTTTTTATCAATCCCTCTGGAAGGTTCGCACGGGTTCCCCAGGGCCTTCGCATCCGAATTGCCTTATCCCGGAGGGACTTCAGATAACCATCCCGTTTTTTCATCCCTCTTTAGCAACGCTACAAGGTTGCGCGCATTTTGATGCGCGTGCGACCGGCATTTTCTGCGCCCCAGCGGGGCGACCGGTTGTAGCCGGGGGTCA
>CAZIWA010000038.1:10473-42356 GCA_964542875.1 uncultured Phycisphaeraceae bacterium | reverse complement strand
AGAGCGCTTCGTTCGGGACGAAGAGGCCGCAGGTTCAAATCCTGTCACCCCGATTATGAGGAGAATTAAGGCTTTCGACTAACAAGTCGAAAGCCTTATTCATTTACACAACAAGAGTTGCACCATCTAGCCTGCCGTTCAAACAGAGCCAACGGAGTAATTCGCGCTTTGGGGCTGGACCAGAGGAAAACCACTTGTTTTTCAAGGCTTTGGTTGAGTTCAAACACTTGGATGGGCAAAGTTTTCAAATGTCGTCAGGCATGGATGAATAACTTCAGAAACTGCGATTTGGCACATCATCTGGTTGAAGCCCGGCCATACAAGAGATGCGCCGCCTGATTGCCTGGATGAGGAGTTTAATTGGCGCCTTTGGGCTCATTTTTTATCGGAGTGGCATCACCATGAGCTTTCGGCAGAATTGCAGCGACTTTCTTATTGAGTTCCGCGGCTGCTTGGGCGTCTCGGACGATAGGCGCTTGGATGGCAAGCTGGTGTACGACGTCGTCGGCATGCACGAGAAAGACGCGGCCTTGGGTGAGGTTGTAGTCTTTTCCGGCGATGGTGAGCTTTTCCGGCGTGGTGTGGTCGCGTTGGAACGAGACTTGTTTTTTCCCGGCAGGGGTTTTCAGCGTTAGCGTTACGTCTTGATTCCAAGTGCGCATTTTGGAGTCGGACCAGGAGCTGGATGATGAGCCGAAATCGCCCCGGTAGGCGATGACATAGGCGGCGGTCTTGTAGTCGTGAACGCAGTAGGTGGTGAAGTCGTTACTCCCACTGTGCGCGCCGCTCGGCGAGCTCCACTGCGTATCGGGCTCACGAAACATCGCGACAGGCACGGCGATGCCAACAGCAATAGCCAGAGCGATGATGGCGAAGGCCACCGTTGCACCGCGACGATTAGGGTTCTTGGCAAGCACCGCGGGGGGGCGAGCTTCCAGCGACGACTTATGGGCCATCGCTAGCCCGCGTTGACTGAGTTGGAACGGTTGGGGCATCAGCGGTGTCCTGTAGTGACAGTATTCCAACAGGGAAGCCAGGATGAGTGGCATCCCGTATCCGATATCGTAACGATGCGTGGCACGAGTGAAATCTCCATTGCGTTAAAACGTTTATTGAATTGCAGTCAACTGATTCTTTACGTGTGCGCTGGTTAACCAACTCAATTGCGAAGTAGAGTGGTGGAGAGTAGAGCGGAAGACCCCGTTCACTGTGCTGGGTTCTACTCTCTGCTTCCTCTATTTCTTGCTGAGAACTGAAGCTGTTGCGCCAAGGAGGCGTCATGACGGTCAAGCGGATGGACAACGTCGGCATTGTGGTGGAAGACATCGATGCCGCCATTGAGTTCTTCAGGGAGCTTGGCCTCAGCCTTGAGGGGCGCGCTCCGATCCAGGGTGAATGGGCGGATGGCGTCACGGGATTACGGGACATGCGCGTTGAGATCGCCATGATGCGCACGCCGGATGGTCACAGCCGGCTTGAGTTGTCGCGATTCCTCGCGCCGCCTGTGGCCGCTGATCATCGCAATGCCCCGGTGAATGCTCTGGGTTACCTGCGTGTCATGTTCACCGTGGAGGACATTGACGATACGCTGGCCCGGCTCAGCAAACGCGGCGCAAAGGTCGTCGGCAAAGTGGTCCAGTACGAAAATGCATATCGGCTTTGCTACATCCGGGGCCCCGAAGGAATTCTCATCGGGCTGGCCCAAGAGCTGGGGCGGCAGACTTCCCGATGAGCCCCGCGACAGGGACGTGAATGCCGCAGGGATTGGCTAAAATGCCAGCATTGAATGTTCTGACTTCTTAGAGCGGATGCCTGCGATGAAAATTGGCTCACTTGTCGGAATCAGGAAGATCAGTCTTATTGCCGGGCTGGCTGTGCTTTTGGGCGCGGTTCCGGCAGGCATCTGGGCTGCATCGCCAGATTCAGCGACTCAACCTGCAACGCAGCCGGCGACGCGCCCGGCGGCTGAGACGGGGCGG
Organism: uncultured Phycisphaeraceae bacterium; assembly: GCA_964542875.1. Taxonomy (GTDB): domain Bacteria; phylum Planctomycetota; class Phycisphaerae; order Phycisphaerales; family Phycisphaeraceae; genus CAZGOM01. The sequence goes on along the minus strand of CAZIWA010000038.1, from coordinate 40,377 downwards.
ATGAGGTGGGAGAAAGAAATCCAAGCGTTCGAACGGCAGGACCGTGAATCGGCTCCGCCTCAGGGAGCCATCCTTTTTGTGGGGTCATCGGGGATTCAGAAGTGGAAGACACTGGCCAAGGATTTCCCGGAGCATGCGGTCATCAATCGGGGGTTTGGCGGATCGACCATGGCCGAATGCCTTTACTACACGGATCGGATTGTCATCCCCTATAAGCCTAAAACCATCGTGCTTCGTGAGGGCGCGAATGACGTGGAGAATCCGAAGGTCACTGTCCGAGAGGTTGCCGACCAATACGCCCAGTTCATCAAAAAGGTTCAAGCCGCTCTTCCCGACACGCGGATCATTATTCTTTCGCTCAACCCCACGCCGGGGCGCTTTAAGAGAGCCGCCAAGCAGATCGAGCTTAACGAACTACTCAAGGCGATGGTCGCTGAGGGAAAGAACCTGGATTACGTTGACCTGTGGACCCCGATGCTCGGGCCGGAAGGTCGCCCGAGGCCGGAATTGTTCGTGTCGGATGGTATTCACAACACCGAGGAAGGCTATCGACTCTGGACGCAACTGATCACACCGCATTTGAAGTAATAATGCTTCTCTTGGCGGGGCTTGGGTGACGTTTGGACGGCTGCCGTGGATTTGAATTTCGGCGATAAACGGGGTGCCGGATTACGGCGAAGACGTCTAAATCCGACCTGCCTGGGCGTTTATGGATGAAGCCTGATGCGGGGGCCGAGCCGCCAAAGAACAGCGTCATTACTTCACCGCGGCCCATACCCGGTGCACATCGTCGTGTTCGTCCAGGGCGTGCAGAAATTCGCCGACTTCTTCGCGTTGCGCTTCGGTCAGCTCGGGGAGGATTTTGGGGACGTAGCCGATTTCGCTGGTGATGACCGTCCAGCCGTGGGTCCCAAGCCATTGGGAAACGGTTTTGATGTCGGCGCGTTCGCAGATGAATTTCGCTCCGGCGGAACCCTTGAGAATGTCGTCGTTTTCTTCGTGCGTGAGCGGCTGGACTTCGTTTGCGCCAGCTTCGATCGCGGCTTCTTCCAGATCAATATCCACGTTCGGGTGATGCGCTTCGACAAGGCCGACGCTGTCAAAGACAAATTTGTTGGCGCCTGAGATGCCCAGTTGGCCTTTGCGGAACAGCACGCGGATTTCCGGAGCGGTACGGGTGACGTTGTCGGTATAGACCTCCACGATGACCGGCACGTTATGCGGCGCGCGGCCTTCGTAGATGACGTGTTCCATGGTCTGCTTATCGTCGCCAATCCCTGCGCCCTTGTTGATGGCACGCTGGATGGCGTCTTTGGGGACGCTTTCTTTTTTGGCTTTTTCGACGGCGGCGAAAAGCCGGGCGTTCATTGACGGGTCTGAGCCGCCGATCCTGGAGGCGAGGGTGATTTCACGCGTCAACTTGGTGTTGGCGCGGCCCTTTTTGAGTCCGGCGATCAATCGTTTTGCGTACAGCCATTGGCGTCCCATAGTCTTAAGAATATACCCTCAAAGCTGGGAATGGTTGTTTTTGCGTGGGTGGTTATCCATTGGACGGATCGTTGGCGTGGAGACCCTTCAAAAGCGACTGATGGCTTTCCCAGCTACTGTGACTCTTACGCGGCGGGGACTTTTTTCAGCAATCATCGAGAGTGCTGAAAAACAAGAAGCAATCAAATGGTTATTGTCCGGGGCTGCGCTCGAAGACTCGCTTGCCCCCGGCTACAGCCGATCGCCCCGCTGGGGCGCAGAAAATGCCAATGGAAGCGTCAAAACATATGCGAGTCTGAAACGCTGCCGTAGGCTTGATTTTTCTCTTTTTTACCTTGCCGACATACACTTTGAGGCAGCATGCTGGAAGTATCCCGAAGCATCATGATTCCTGACGACGAGCTGGAGGAGCGCTTTGTGCGTGCTTCGGGGCCGGGGGGGCAGAACGTCAATAAGGTTTCGAGCTGTGTGGAACTGCGTTTTGATGTTGCGCATTCAACGGCGCTGCCGGAAGCGGTGCGAGCCCGGTTGCTGGCTAAGAGCGACTCCCGGCTGACCGAGGCGGGGATTTTGATCATTCATGCGCAGGAGCACCGGCAGCAAGACCGCAATCGTGAAGATGCCCGGGCGCGGCTGGTGGCGTTTATCCGGTCGGGCCTGGAAGCGCCTAAGAAGCGCATGAAGACCAAGCCGACGCGGGGGTCTAAGGAGCGGCGGATTTCGGGAAAGAAGTCTCGGGCGGGGATTAAGAAACAGCGCGGCGGGAAGTGGGAGTAGCCGGCAGGTTTTGGTAACTTCAAGCGCATGCGTGTGGATTGATGAAGAGGGATTCCAATTCAAGGAGAAGCGGCCGTGGCGAAAACACAGAAACTGAAAATCGACAAGAAGCTGGACCTGGTTCTTGAACGTGTGGTGGATGTGCCGCGGGAGCTGGTGTGGACGGCCTGGACGAAGCCGGAGCATGTGGTGAAGTGGTTTACGCCTGCGCCATGGAAGACGACGCAGTGTGAGATCGATCTGCGGCCGGGCGGGATTTTCCGGACGGTGATGCTGTCGCCGGAGGGGCAGGAATTTCCCAATGTCGGCTGTTTCCTGGAAGTGGTGACCAATGAGCGATTGGTGTTCACGGACACGCTGCTGCCCGGGTTCCGGCCTGCGGAGAAGCCGTTTATGACCGCGATCATCACCCTGGAGCCCAAGGGCAAGGGTACGCGGTACACCGCGACGGTGCTTCATGCCAGCGAGGCGAATCGCAAGCAGCATGAAGAGATGGGCTTCGCAGAAGGCTGGGGCAAGGCGCTGGACCAACTGGTGGCGCATGTGAAGTCGATGTGAGATACGCCTTTTCGCCCTGTTGATGCACGATTCGTCGCCGCCTACTATCGCGGGGAACCGGTTGGACATCACAAGCCTGTTACAGGAGCACATCATGCGACCCCTTCGATATTCCATCAACGTCACATTGGACGGGTGCTGCGATCATCGCACAATCGTTCCGGATGAAGAGTTGCACCGTCACGCGGTAGAGAATCTCAACCGGGCCGATGCCCTCCTTTTTGGCAGGGTCATTTATGAAATGATGGAGTCTGCATTCCGGGCTCCTCAAAGGGGGGCGATGCCCGAGTGGATGGAGCCCTTTGCCCGAACAATCAACGCTGCGAAGAAGTATGTCGTGTCGAGTACTTTGAGCAGCGTTGATTGGAACGCTGAACTCGTGCGCGGGAATCTGGGTGCGGCCGTCGAAGAGCTCAAACGGATGCCGGGCAAAGGGGTGTTTGTGGGAGGCATGAAGCTTCCGCTGGCATTGGCGGAACTGGGATTGATCGATGAGTACGAGTTCATCGTGCATCCGGTGGTGACGGGGCATGGGCCTACTTTGTTTGCCGGGCTGTCAAAGCGTGTCGAATTGAAGCTTGTGAGCCGTTTGGAGTTTGCCTCGGGGGCAGTGGCGATGCGGTATGTGCCGAGAAGGTAGCCATCAGCGCTGAAGTTTACGACGCGGCGGGTCGCCGGATGCGTGAGTCCTGCTTTTGCGTTGAGCCGTTCCTTCACCCATTTAAACGGGAAAAATCAGGCGAAGAGGATGCAACTGGGAGAGGCGATGGCGAGGGGTGCGCCGGCAGGGGTGAGGCTGCCTGTGGTTGGAGCGACTTTGAAGGGCGTGACTTCATTGGATTTCAGGTTGGCGCAGAGGAGGTATTCGCCGCAGGGTGTGAACTTGATGGATTGCGGCGCCCGGCCGGTTGCGGGGAAATAGTCAATGAGGGAAAGCTTACCGGCAAGCGGGTCGAGCCGGAAAGCGGAGATCGAGTCGTGCCCGCGGTTGGATGCGAAGACGAGGCTTCCCGCGGGGTGGATGGCGATGTCGGCGCCGCGGCTGGCGGGGATGAAGTCTGCGGGGACGGTGTGAACCGAGTCAAGCAAGGTGAGACTGGCGGCGGCGGGATCAAATGCAATGACCAGGGCCTGGTTGCTCAATTCCGTGATGGCAAGAAGCAGGTTTTGCGTGGGGTGCCAGGCGAGGTGACGCGGGCACGACTTGGGAGGGAGTTGGAGGGTGTGGGTCAGGACGGGGGAGTGGGCGTCGCCGGAAAGTCTGTGGCAGGTGATCTGATCCAGGCCAAGAAAGGCACTTACCAGGAACGGGGCGCTTGGATGGGCGATGGCACAGTGGGCCCGGGGCTTGCCTGGCGCGGGAGGGATGGCGTAAACGCCTGCCGAGAGGGGGGAGCCTGGTGTGATGCGGTGGGAGGCGATGCCGCCTTGGCTGTAACCTGCGATGAAAAGGGTTTGGCCGTCGGAGGTGATGCCGATGAAGCAGGGGACGGGTTCCAGCGCCGGCTGTGAGGCCAGGAGCGTGATGTGTGGGTGATCCGGCGAGAGTGAGAAGGCGTGGATGGCTCCGGGATGGTCTTTGGCGATCTCGGCAGCGTACAGCCGTGTGCGGTCGGGGGAGCAGGTCAGGATGAATGTGTTCGAGAGCGACGTTTGAATGGGTGACGGAGAGGAAAATTGCGCTGTGGGAGTGTCGAAAAAGGCAGAGTAAAGCCCGGGGCCTGCGCCTTGCGCCAGGCTGGAGATAAAGAGGCGATGTCGGGTATGAGTGGGCATGGGTGGGTCCGGTGGTGATGAAGGTAAAGGGCGGGAAGCCGGAGGGCAAAAAGGCGTTACCCTCGGCATGCGGGTTTGGCGCGGCAATTGTTTTGTTGTAATATTATCTTATGATAAGTATTAAAATTATATCAAATATATCTTATTGGCTGATGCCTCAGATTTGAAGCTGTGGACCTTTCCGGGAGGCATTGCGGAACACGCATGGTTTGCGCCGGATCACGGCCTGAAAAAGGCGAGGGAAAGGAAAGCAAGGATGATGAAGACTGTTGACCTGGTGCCGGCGCATCTGAAAAAATACGCGGGAATGCGGTTTCATCTGGAGGGCGCGCGGCAGCGTGCCGAGCAGATGGCGTTTACTTTCGCGACCGAGTGCCTTGCCGGGGCGCAAACGCCGTTTGGCAAGGTGAGCCGGAACGGGCTGCTGCTGTGCGATCAAACGCGGGAGTATCTGTATGGCGGAGAGTACGGAAAGATCGAAAAGCCGTATGAGCCGGGGATGAACCTGGTGCTGGAGGCGTTTATCGCATCCCTGGTGAAGCCGGGGATGAGTGATGGGGAGAAGGCGGTAGCGCTTTCGCAGTCGATGTATTTCGAACTGGTGAGGCGGTACCCGCGCTCGCCGGTGTTTCTGTATGGGGAGTCTGACCAGGAGACGCTTTTGAAGGGGTCCGGGCATTGTTCATGCCGGGCGCGGCTGCTGTGCGCGATGTGCCAGATGATCGGGATCCCGGCGCGGCCTGTGATCTGCTGGACGTGGAAAGATGCGGGAGGCATGGAGCCCGAGAGGCTGCTGGGCGGGCATACGGTGGCAGAGGTTTTCATCGATGGGCGGTGGGGATTTTTCGATCCGCAGCATCATCTTTACTGCATGGACAGCTCCGGGCGGTTTTACAGCGTGGATGAGATCAGGAGCCGACCGGAGTGCTTCACGCGGATGCCTGAGGCGGTGACGCGTCCGATGGAGGTGGTGGGATACGGTGCGGAGCAGGGGAGCCGAACGACATTGGAATACTACTGGTACAAGAACTTGAGCCCGGGATGCCCGGTGCAGATTTCGCGGCATGACGTGAACGCGCCTTACGTGGGAGAGTGGTTCTGGGCGACGCCTCAGGTGAGAGAGAAACAGGCGCGCGACCGGGCCAGGCACCTTGCGGTGCTGAATGAACTGGCCGACGGCGGGGGGATCACGGATCGGGTGTATCAGATGGGGGTTGAGGAGTTCCGGAGGGAATTCGGGATCAGCGACGGGGAACTTCAAAGCCGGGCGTAAGCCGGATGATGGATTTTTTACAGCAAACCCAAACACAACGGAGTCAGTGCATGGCATTTCCAACGGTGGCGCAATTGTTCGACCTGACGGGGCGCAGGTTTCTGGTGGTGGGCGGAGCCAGGACGCTGGGATATGACATGGCCCTGGCGCTGGCGGAGGCGGGGGCGACGGGGGTGATCACTTCGCGCACGGCGGAGAATGCCAGCAGCGCGGCGGCGAAGATCAAAGCGGCGACAGGGAAGGAAGTGATCGGGATCGGGGTGGACGGCGCCAGCGAGGCGAGCGTGCAGGCAGGCGTGGCGAAAGCGATTGAGGCACTGGGGCGACTGGACATTGTGGTGAACAATGTGGGGGGCGGCGGCGGCGGGGCCAATGCGGGATCGACAAAATTGGAGGAAAGGCTCCTGGGGACATGGGAGAGCGTTCAGACGACGAACGTGACGGCGCCGTTTCTGGTGTGCAAGCATGTGGCGGGGCAGATGATGAAGCAGAAGTCCGGGAGCATCATCAATGTGGCAAGCATCGCGGGCCTGGTGGGGCGTGACCGGCGGATGTACCCGGAAGGTATGTCGGCGCAGCCGGTGGACTACGCGGCGGCCAAGGGGGCGGTCATCGGGCTGACTCGGGATGTGGCGGGGTACCTGGGGCCGTGGGGCGTTCGTGTGAATGCGATTTCACCAGGCGGGTTCCAGCGGGGGCAGCCGCAGGCGTTCATCGATGCGTACAGCGATGCGTGCATGCTTGGGCGCATGGGGCGCGATGGGGTGGATTTGAAAGGTGCGGCAGTGTTTCTGGCCAGCGATGCCTCGGCGTACATCACCGGGCACAACCTGGTGGTGGATGGCGGGTTCAGCGTGTGGAAGTGAGCAGGGAAAAAATTCAAAAAGGAAGAAGGGATCGACGATGGCGAATCAACGCAGGCGGATGCTGGTGGTGGGATTGGGATCGATCGGCAAGCGGCACGCCCGGCTGCTTTCCGGGCGGGCAGACCTGGAAGTGGAGGTTTGCGAGCCTTCGCCGACGGTTTTGGAAGGAGCCCGGGGCGAGCTTGGGCATTTGAAGGCGCATGCCTCGCTGGAGGCGGGGCTGGCGGCCGGGCCGGAGATGGTGCTGATCGCCACACCGCATCATCTGCACGCGACTCAGGCGGTCAGGGCGATGGAGGCTGGGGCGCATGTGCTGTGCGAAAAGCCGATCTGCGTGGATGCAGCGGAAGCGCGCAGGATGATCGAGGCTTCGCGGGCACACAGGAAGACGCTGTGCGTGGGGTTCCACCTGCACTTTCATCCGGCGATTCTGCGCATGAAGGAGATCATTGCGTCGGGGATGATCGGCGAGGTGGCGCATCTGCATTGCCGGGTGGGGTCGTTCATCACGTTGAGGAATTCATTGTCGCGGTATCAGGAGAAGCTTAAGGGCGCGCTGGTGCTGGACTATGCGCACCAGCCGGACCTGCTTTTGTGGTTGCTGAAGGATTTGCCCGCCGGGGTGACGATGGCGGGGCTGCGGGCGGGGAACATGCCGCATACGAGCAACCCCAACGTGCTGGCGCTGACGCTGGACTACGCGCGGCCGGTGTTGGCGACGGTGCATTTGAACTATATGCAGATGCCGCAGCGGCATGAATACGAAGTGGTGGGAGACAAGGGCTGGGTGGTGCTGGATGTTGATTCCGGGCTGGTGCGGATCGGGTTGCGGGAAACGGAAAAGGAGACGCAGGAACGGGTGACGTCGGAGCGGGATGACGCTTACCGGGCGGAGCACGAGGCCTTCATTCAGGCGGTGGACGTAAAGCGCCTGCCGGAGAGCCCGGGGGAGGCGGCGGCGCGTTCGGTGGAGCTGTTCAACATGGCGATGCAGTCGTGGGATACGGGAGTGCGGGTTCAGTGCGAGTGGGAGAAGTATTAGGCTTTGTCTGAATACGGCGGGAGCGAGGAAGATGAGGAAGAAGATGCATCCGTGAGAAAGAGGCTTGCCTGTGATTTCGCAGAATCAATGGGTATCCAGCTCGCTATGGTGGGCCTCGAAGACTCGGCGCCACTCTACGAAGGGAGTTTTCAGACAGAGCATGGAGTTGCGTCCGCCGGGAGGCCGTCAGGGGTGGTTGTGATGGGCGACGAAGGGGGAAACCGGGAGCGCGGAATCATCCCCGGCAGAATCGAAAAGAGTCGGTAGGGGGTCGGCTGCCCAGGCGTAGCGGACGGCGCGCGCGGGCATGGGCGTTGCGAGGGTCAGGAGTGATGGTCCGGCGATGCGGGGGGCAACCGTGTGCCATGTATCTGCGATGAGGGCTTCAAAGCGCGCGGCATTGGGAGCATCGGAAGGCTTGAGCGCGAGGGCTCCGCGGATGCCTTTGAACGAGAGTTCAATGCTGCCGCCGATGAAGCGGGCGTGATCGAGGATCGGGCCGTGCCTGTGGCGGGGGGAGGCTGGATGGCCGGGATAGGCCAGGGCCAGGGCGATATCGGCGGCACGGCGGGCCAGCTCGCGTTTGCGGGTGGGGTGGATCTTTTCAGTGTCACCCAGATCAAGGGAGGGGACCACGCCGATGGTGGGGTCGGCAAGGGCTGATTGCTGGGCCCAGCGGACAGCGGGCCAGGCTTCGTCGGGGTCGTCGCATTGGATGTCGTAGTGGCGTGGGAGTTCGACGATGACAACGGGAACATCGCCGAAGGTGTGGCGCAAACCCCGGACCAAGGCGGCGAGGGATTGAGGGTATTCGCCGGAGAGGCCGAGGATGGCGTCTGATTCGCCCTGGTACCAGAGAATGCCTGCAATGGGCTCATCCTGGAGGGGGGCGAGCATGGCGTTGTAGAGAACGGTGGGCGCGTGGGGATCGCCCAGACCGGTTGCGCGGGGCGGCATCGGAGGCATCGGCCGACCGGCGGCCAGGGCCGCGCGAGCCACAGGCTGCCAGGCGCTGATGGCCTTGTTCCATTGGCTCCAGGGGCCTTCGAGCGCCTTGCGGCACTGGTTGAGATCGGCGACGGCGTCGGGACGGGAAAGGAGGTCATGGTCGAACTGCGCCAGGCGCTGGGCGGCAGTGGAGCCGGGTTGGATGAAGGCGCGGGGTGTCCAGGCCATGGCGGGGGTGTGGCCGACGGCGGATTGGACGAAAGCGACTGGGGTGCGCAGGCGGCTGTGCAGGCTGTGGGCGAAATGAAAGGCCATGCCGGAGGCGGATTTGGGAGCCAGGGCCGGGTGCTGCCAATGGATGGGAGCATCCGACAGCGCAAGGGCGCTGACGCTGGAGGGAATCTGGGTGAAGCAAAGCGGGGTCTGCGGGTCGGGCTGAGGGACTTCCTGCGCATCCAGGGCGACAAGGGACATTGCCATGTTCGACTGGCCGGCACAGAGCCACACCTCGCCGACGTGGAGGTTTTCGATGGTCCGCCGGTGGCCGGCGGCGGCGACGTATCCCAAATAAGGTCCGCCGGAGGGAAGCGAGGGGAGTGAGGCGCGCCAGCGGCCCTGGGGATCGGCCGTGGTTTGAGAGGCGTGGGGGCCAAGGTGTATGTCGATGGTTTGGCCGGGGAGGGCCTTGCCGCGCACAAAGACGGGGCGATTGGCCTGAATGGTTGCGTGGGACCTTGTCAGGCCGGTAAGGAGGAGCGGGTATGTGGAGTCGTTCATGGTTGAATCACGGGGGATGAAGTTGGTGTGAGAAAAGGGATTGTACGCTGGGCGAACATGGAATATGATTGATGTAAGATAAAAGAAAGACAATAGTAAGATATTGTAGATTCACATGGATCAAACGATGCCAAGAATCATGGTGACAGGGGCTTGCGGGCGGCTTGGACGTGCGATTTTGCAAGCGGGGCGCGGCCAATACGAGTTTGTGGCGGTGGACCGGTCGCCGGCGGTGCTGGAGTTGGGGGGCGTGGTTTGCGATGTGATGGACCTGGAGGGGTTGACCCGGGCGGCACGCGGATGCGACATGGCGATCCACGCGGCGGCGATGCACGGGGGGGATATGGATCGCTCATCTCCTGCGGACTTCTACCGGGTGAATGTGGCGGGAACGGGGAATGTGTTTGAAGCGTGCGTGCGTGGGGGAGTGGGGCGGGTGGTGAATGTCTCGTCGCTGACGATTCTTTACGGGCTGGGGTGGAAAGGCAACGGGCCGTCGGTGGTGACGGAGGAAACTCCGCCCGCGCTGGAGTGGATTTACCCGCATTCAAAGTATCTGGCGGAGCAGGTGGGGGATTTTTACGCGCGCAGCAAAGGGGTGGAAGTGGTCCACCTGCGCTATGCGTGGATCCGGCCTGCGGGGATCGAAACCATCGGGACGGGGCTGCTGGCGCGGGCCATTTCGGCGAGTGATTCGGGCGAGGCGGCGCTGCGGGCGTGCGTCGCGCCGGGGCTCAAGAACGAGGTGCTGCTGATCGGGCCGGATACGCCGATCACGCAGAGGGATATCGATTCGGGGATTGATGATCCGATGGGTACGGTCGAACGGCTGTGGCCCGGGAGCGCACAAGTGCTGGAGCGGCATCGGGTGCGGGTGACCGCGGAGAACCTGTGGCCGGTGGCGAACATCGAAAAAGCCGCGCAGATGCTGGATTGGCGGCCCAAGGTGACGTTCGAGCGATACCTGGAGACGCTGGGGTGGGCGCCGGGCGTGGCATCCCGGGTGGGGCCAGCGGCGGGACAGTGAGCAGAGATCGGGAACCCTGTTTTTTTAACAAGGCATTCATGACAGACACCATTTCATCGGTACGGATGGCCAATCGCGGGGTTGCCGGGACTTTCGATCAGGCGACGGGCCGGATGATCGCGCTTTGCGGCGCAGACGGACGGGACCTGCTGAAAGGAGACTATTTCCGCCTGCGCATCGATGGGGTGACGCACACCGACAAAGGGGATGCGACGCCAGGCCCGGCAGTGAGCGTGCTTGGGTGCGCAAGGGTGTGGTGGGGCAAGGGACGCGTGCGTTCGATATGGCAGGATGAGGCGGTGCGGGTGGTGAGGGACTACTTGATTCCCGAGAGCGGGGCGTTCATGCGGGTGAGGACGTCGACGCGGGCGATCAAAGCGATCCGGGGTGCGATGCCGACGGCGTTGCCGATGTTTGCGTTCGCGGAAGGATTTGCGGACCCGCTGGGAGACGAGCGCGACCATTATTTCGACGGCTGCGAGCTTTCCACGGGGGTGGAACTGCCGACGTGGCGGGTGTTTTTCCGGCAGGGAAATGACGATGGGTTGATGATCGCGGCCAAGTGCCGTGAGCAGATGACCCGGGTGCAGGTGTTGCCAGATGGTTTGGAGATCAACCCGCACAGGGCGGTGCTGTACACGACGGACATGTCCGCGCGGTTTCCGGTGCTGAGCCTGGAGGCGGGCGAGGTGGTGCGGCATGAGTTCTGGGTGGGGGCCTGGTCTGGCGGGGCGCACGAAAGCCTGATCGGCGATTTGCGGTTGGATGTGGCGCGGCGCCGCCGGGTGCCGGCGTTGACGGGGAGCGGTGCCGGGGAAGTTGATGGGGAAGAGGGGGTGGTGCTGCACCCGGAGAGAGAGGTGGCTGTTGGAGCTGAGACGGCCTTTGACCCGAGGCAGTGGCGGCTGGCGCCTGCGCCGTGGTGCCGTGCGGGGAAGGCGCTGTATGCGCCCAGCGAGGCGTTTCCGGAACCGGTCTTATTCAGGGCGGGGGTGAGCGGGAGGCACCGGATCGTGGTGGAAACAGGGCCAGGGGCTGCGCCGCTGATCCGGGTGGACGGGCGGCCCTTGTACCGGGTGGCGGGAGAGGGAGGAACGTGCTTTGATCGTGTGCTTTCGGGGGTGAAGGAGACGCGAGAGGTGGACTATGGCGTGCATGACCTGATGCCTGAGAGCCAGATCACGCTGGCACGGGCGCCGGAACGGCACGACATCACCCTGGTGGGCGCGGTGCGGCTGGTGCCGACACAGGAACCGGTGCGTATGCCCATGGCGGGGGCGCTGGCGCTGCATTCATTTATCGACGCACCAGACATCAACATGATCAATGACTGCCGGGAGCCCAGCATCGAGCCTTATCGAGAGGTGATCCGTCAGCATGCGTGCATGGGGTTTTCGTCGTTGATCTGGCGCATCGACGGCCAGGTGACCGAATACCCGACGCGGGTGGGGACGCAGCGGTACACCTACGGAAAGGTGCATGGGGTCTATTCGCCCACGACCAAGGAAGGCGGACGCATGCAGCGGAAAGTGGACATGCTGCGGGAGGCGGTGGAGACGGGGCACCGGCATGGGCTCAAAGTGGTGGGGTGGATGCGGTTTAATGCGTACTGGGGAAACGTGCAAAGCGACTTTTATCGGAATAACCCGCAATTCTGGGAGACATGGGAAAACGGAAGCAAGGGACGCAAGCTGTGCCTGGCGCATCCGGAGGTGCGGGCGCATAAGCGGGCCATTTTGCTGGAGGCGGCGCGGTACGGGCTGGACGGGCTGAACCTTGGGTTTCTGCGACATGCGCCGATCCTGCACCGGGCGCCGATTCTGGTGGAGGGATATCGGAGGGAGTATGGGGAGGAACCGCCGCAGCATAAGGCGGGGGAGCTGGAGTTCAACCATGGCTTGCCGCCGACGGATGAGGCGTCGGTGCGTTGGCACCGGCACCGGGCGCGGTATATGACGGAGTTCGGAAGGGAGTTGAAAGCAGACCTAAAGCGCGCGGGATTGGGGCACATGCCCGTGGCGATCTGGGTACGGCCCAATCATTGCCTGTTTGATGGGATCGACCTGGAGGCTTGGCTGGCGGAGGGGTTGTGCGATGAAGTGATCGCCGATTCGATGCCTTCGGGGCGCGTGGGTGAGGCGTGTGTGGAGCCGACGCCGGAATGGGAGGCGATGGTGCGGGCGAAGGTGCCGCTGGTGAGGGGGTTGTCGGGGTTCAAGTCAGATGCGATGCGGGACCACCTGGGGGATTTCTTGAAACGGTACGACGGGGTGAGCGTGTACGAGGGGAACCGTGCGGTGATCGACCATCAATTCAGGAAGATGTTCGAGGCGGAATTGGACCGGCTGAGGTGAGGCGAGTCACGCCGAGAAGGATTCGACGGCGTAGCGCTCGACGAGGGATTCATCGACATCAATGCCGAGGCCGGGACCGGTGGGAACGCGGACTGCGCCGTTTTCGACGGTGAAGGCGTGTTTGAGGAGGTGGGATTCGCGCAACCAGGGGCCGATCTGGTCGCCGGGGAGCTGGCAGTTTGGGGTGACGGCGGCGAGGTGAAGCTGGGCGGCGGTGTAGATGCCAAGGTCCAGGGCGCTGCCGTGCCAGCAGGGAAGGTTGGCGGCGTCGGCGGCGGCGGCGAGCTGACGCCAGCCGGCGAGGCCGACGGTGTGGCTGTCGAGGTTGAGGCCGCCTGCGGCGCCGGAGTTCATGACGGTGTTGATGGACTCAGGGTCGTCGAGGTGGATGACCAGGCGCGCTGAGATCTGGGGACGCAGGGCGATGGCGTCCTGAAGGTGCAGGCGGGGGAAGGGGTCTTCGAGGATGCGCATGTTGCCGACTTTATCCATATCGAGGATGACGCGACGGGCGTCGTCGAGACGGAAGAAGCGCTGGTTGGGGTCAACCGTGACGGAGAAGCCGGCGGACCCTGCGGCCTGCTTAATGGCCTGGAGGCGCTGGACGTTGGGGTCCTGGAGCGTGGTCTTGATTTTGATGCCGTGGAAGCCCAGGGAGATGCCGCGTTTGACGAGGCGTTTGGCGTCTTTGGGGGTGACGCGCCCCATCCAGTAGTCGGTGGGGATGGCGTCGCGCCAGCGTCCGCCCCAGTGTTGGCTGAGGCTTTGGCTGGCCAGGCGGGAGGTGAGGTCCAGGAGGGCCATTTCGACGGGGGTTTGAAAGGGGTGGCGAAGGCGCATGCGGAGGTTTTCGGCGGGGCTGGCGTAGGGGGAAGGCGGCGCGGGGAGGTGCCAGTAGGTGGCCTTTGCGTCCCAGAGGTCCAGGAATTGGGTGCGGAAGGCGTCCAGGGGCCTGTTTACAATGCGATCAAGAACTTTCTGAAGGTCATCGCCGGGTTTGAACTGGCCTTCACCCCAGCCGGGGATGCCGGAATTGGAGGTGAGCTTGAGGATGAGGCGGTCGGGGCCGATGGGTTGACCGCCGAATTCAGGGCTGGCGCACCATTCCTGGAGGAGGGGGACGCGCAGACGCCAGGCGCGGGCGGAGGAAATTGAGTGTTTGCGTGTCATGTCGTAGATTATCTTAAAAATAGTTTACTGATGATAGTATAAATGTGTTGTGTTGTCTTAGATGTTGGTTTAAAGTGGGGCGGTATTTCAAAGGCCGGTTCCAGTTTTCATGTCCAGAGAGCGCCATCATGATTTATCGCATCAAACAGTACGTGCGCCCGGGGTTTACGCTGATTGAGGTCCTGGTGGTGATGTCGGTCACGGCAGTGCTGCTGTCGCTGCTGATACCGACGCTGGGCGAGGCCAGGCGCACGGCGCGGGACGCGAACTGCCTGGCGAACGTGCGGTCGCTGGGGCAGGCGGGTTTTATGTATGCGCAGGACTTCAAGCAGTCGACGACGCCGCAGGTGCTCAACCCCGCCGACTTCAACTACTCGCCTGCGGCCAGCGAGAAACGGGTGATGGACACGTACCGGTGGGCGTACTGGGCGGATTGCCTGAACCTGTACCTGACGACGCAAAAAGCATTCGACTGCCCGCTGGGGTCGACGCGGGTGATGGGGGCCGTCGTCCAGAAGGTGCGGTGGGGGTATTCGCAGAATCCGTTTGTGTATCCCGTGGATTCCAATGGCGGGCGCACGAGCACCGTGCTTAAGCGGGTGGATGATTTCCGGAACCCGTACATGAAGTTCATGTATGTGGATTCGGGTTTCACGACGATGTTCAACGTCGCAGGGACTGCGCCACGGGAATATTTTTCGCCTTATCTTTCGGCGGACTTCGCCAGTTCGACCGACAACCGTTCATCTCCTGCGATCCGGCATAACCTCAAGCGCCTGCCGGAGGGCATGACCGATACGTACATGCCGGACTTCGAGTGCGGGTTCAACTCGGTGTTTTTCGATGGTCATGCGTCGTACGTGAACTGGCCGTCGGTGATTCCGCTGAACTTCGGCGGCGGGGCAGCGACGGCGTTGGACCGTGCCAAGCGCAACGATTACTGGCTGCCGTAAGGATGGCGTGGAGCGGGGCGTGAATCATTTCCCTTGAAGACTGGAAGTTCAATGAGTCATTTCGTGCGGGTTGCGCTGGTGTTGCTGGTTGCGCTGATGGCGGCATGGCCGGGGTCGCGTGGGGAAGGCGCGGCGGCGGGTGCGCCCAAGGTGCTGGGTAAGCCGGTGAACCTGGCGCTTTCCAAGGCCGATGCGAAGCAAGGGATCATCACGGGCAAATCCGTGATGTTTGCGGACCGTAAGGAGTATTGGGCCGACGATGAAACGGGACAGTTCCTGATCGCGCTGTTGCCGGTGGGCGCGGGGCCGGCGGCGGGGGGGCCTGCTGCCACGGGGCCGGTGAAGGTTGGGTCGACGGAGACGGGTGCGCAAGGGGGAGACGACCAAGAAGCCGCGAAGCAGGGAGGGAGCGCGGGGGCACCGCCTGCGGCCAAGGCGATCGCGGCGAAGATGGTCCTGACGGTTGGGGCGCTTTCGGGAGGCGGGGAGACGGAGATCGACCGTGTGGAGGTTGCCGGGCCGGTGCATCCGAAGTTTCACGCGGCATTGAATGTGGCGGGGCTGCCGACGGGGACCTATCGCGCGGCGGCATGGCTGGAGGACGAAGGGGGAAGCAAAGGGGCCGAGGCACGGTGGGAATTCACCAAGACGGCCAAGAAGTCGGATGCGGCGGCGTTTCCCGCTGAGGGGCTGCCGGTCACGCTGGAGGCGCTGGAGGATACGCGGACGATGGGGGTGCCGGTGCGGCTTTCGATTCCGCTGCCGCGGGGGGCGGTGAGGGAGGTTTCGGAGTTGGTGATCACGCGCGACGGGAAGGAGGTGGACTTCCAGGCGTCTGCGCTGGCGAACTGGGGGCCCGGGGCGTCGATCCGGTGGGCGGAGGCGAAGTTTGTGGCGCAGTACAAAGACGGGAAGGCGCAAGGGTATCGGCTGATGAAGCGTGCGCCAGGGGTAAAAGCAGGAGCGCCTTCAGTCAAAGTGGAAGAGAAGGCGGATGAGATCACGGTGGACAACGGCACGCTGAGGTTCACGGTATCGAAGAAGTCTTTTGCGGGCATCCAGAAGGCGTGGTTCGATGCGTCGGGCCGGGGAAAATACGATTTGTCTGCGCCGGTGATCAGCGCGCTTGGAGACGAGTCAGGGCCGTTCCTGATGGATGAGCGGCTGGTGAAGTTCACAAGCGCGGCAGACAAGACGCCAAGCGTGCGGGTGGAGGAAGCGGGGCCGGAGAGCGTGACGTTGCTTGCATCGGGCTGGTATGCGGACCGGGACAAGCGGGTGCCGCCGCTGTGCCAATACCAGGTCCGGATGACGCTGGCCGCGGGGCAGGGGGAGGTGGGCATCGCGCATAACACCGTAATCACCTACGACACGCGGAAGCACAAGATCCGGGACCTGGGGTTTGCGATCAACTACACGGGAGCGAAGCGCTATGCGTTTGGCGTGGATGGCGCGGGCGTGGCGGGGAAACTGCCGCAGGGGCCGGGCGTTGCGCCCAAGCGCCAGGGCGAGCAGACGCAATACGCCGCGGTGTACATGCACCAGAAGACATGGGAGCTTTGCACGGTGACGCGGGAGGACGGCAAGACCGTGGAGGGGAAGAAGTCCGACGGCTGGGTGGCGGCCTGGAGCGACGAACAACCTGTGCTCAGCGTGACACTCCGGGACGTGTGGGAGAAGTTTCCCAAGGAGCTGGAGGCGCACAGCGGGGCCATCGTGGTGCATGCGTGGCCCAAGAACGGCAAGCGCGTGTTTACGGCGGAGCAGGAACTGGCGTTGAAGAACATCTATAAGTTCTGGTGCTTCCATCAGCATCCGATGCTGGACCTGAACCTTCCGCAGGACTATTACGAAGTGCTTTCCGGCCTGAGCGGAACAGAGACGCGGGAAACGAGGGCGGAGCATGCGCTCAACGGCAACGGGCAGGGGATGACCCTGGGGAGCAACATCAGCGTGCGGGTGTATCCGGCGATGCTGGAGCAGAACGAGAACGCGACCCTTCTCTCGGCGCTGTGCCTGAAGGATGCGAAGCTGTTTGAGATGCAGCCCTACGCGACGCTGAGCCCGGCGTGGTGCGCGCGTTCGCAGGCGCTGGAGCCGACCGGCGAGCTGGGCAGCGATTTCAAGGATTTCGAGGAGACGATTCTTTCAGGGCTGATCTCATACAACGGGTCGGTGGAGCGCGGGCAGGCCTATGGGATGTTCATCTGGCCGGACACGCACACCTACTGGCTGCCGGCGGAGGGGCGCGCGAGCCTGCACCGGGCCTGGCAGAACTCGCATTACCACCAGGTGGGCAACGCATGGGTGCTGTGGCTGAGGTCCGGCGATGCCCGGATGCTGCGGTGGGCACGGGACAATTCCGCGCATTTCAGGGATGTGGGGACGATCGCATACGCGGAGCCGACATCGGCGGAGACGGCGATCGCATTCCACCTGCCGGGGGCGATGTACCACTGCAAGGGATGCACGCCGTGGGGGTCGGAGGCCAAGGGGATGATCCGGCGTGACACGCACGCGGGGCTTTACGGGCACTGGGTCGATTCGGATGCGCACCTGTATGCGTGGCTGATCGGGGGGGATGCGCGGGCGCGCGATCTTTTTGCGATGTGGGTGGATTCGCTCAAGCAGTACGGGTACATGGGGTCCGGCGTGCGGCGAGAGGCGAACAACACGCTGGCGATGATCCTCAATGCGTATGAGTTCACCGGGGATGCGGATTTCCTGGCGCCGATCTGGACGCTGGGACAGAGCCTGCGGACGCGTGAACCGCTTGAGCAGCAGAACCCGGGGCCGATGTGGCACCCGCTATGGATCAACCGGTACTACCATCTGACGCGCGATCCGGACTATGTGCCGTTCATCCTGAAATACGGGCGCTGGACGGCGATGGGGGGGACGTGGAATCTGGCGCTCTCGGCGCTGGCGTACGAGGTGTCTGGGGACAAGACGTACCTGACGCAGCAATTGAACGCGGTGAAGCAGTTCCCGCGGCGGCTTTACCGGTGCGCCGGCGACCCTTACGACAATTATGGAATGGGCCCCGGGCCGCTGGGGATGAACTGGGGCGAGATGGGCGTGGGACCGTTCATGCGTGCGCTCAAGCAGGCGGGGGTGAGAGAATTTCCCGCGGATCTGCCGGAGCGTGATGGGCAGTATCCGGTGGCGATGGGAAGGAAGGCATTCAGTGAATTATGGGGGTACACCAAGGCAGGCGGGGAGATCAAGATCGAGATGGCGACGATGGGTGTGGAGGGGGATGCGCACCGGGGCGAAGTGGTGGTGACGAGCCCTGACGGGCAAGTGCTGTCGCGGCAGCCGCAAGGGCAGGCCAACCGGATCGTGACGACGGCCCAGGTGAAGGCGCCGGCGGGGTCACTGGTGAACGTGGCGTACCAGGGCTACGGAGGGGTCGGGAGCGGCGTGAAGGGGTTTGATGCCCAGGGGAGCGTGCTGATCGCGGGGAGGGGGTACGCAACATCCAGCGCCTATTTCTACATGATGCCGATGGGCCAGGCGCAGGAGGCGGTGCTGAAGTTCGATGCGCCGGCCGTGGACGGGAACGATCGGTCGATCGTGAGCGTGATCGTTACGGATGGGGCGGGGAAGACGGTGCTGGAGTCGTCGCTGCACCATCTGTTTACGCACAAATCCGCATCAGTGACGCTGGACCCGGCGAAGAACCCGTTGCCGTGGCGGGTGGATACGCTCGGCGCGGTACGGTTTTCGGTGACGTCTGGCGAGGGGCGCTGGGCGATAGCGCCCACACGGGCGAACCTGGAGACGATGGCGCCGCTTTTACGGAAGCTGCCCGGCGTTGCGGAAAGCAAGTGAGGATCGAATCGGCACAAGAGCAGACGGAATTGAGCCGTTACGGATTGGCTGGTGTAGACGTGGACGCGTGCAAGAGTTTTTTTCAAGGCTTCAAACCCAGGGTGGCGCATGAGCGCATGCTGACCCTGAGTTTGCTTGTTCATCGCTTTGGGCAAATGGACAAGATGGCGGCCATTGATTCCCAAGGACGCGCAAGGCGCTTACTGCGGAGATGCGGGAGCAGTGGCGCCTTCGTAGAGCATGCAGCCCAGTTGAAGCCTGCGGACGGGAAGGTCCGGGTAGGCCATGCGGGTGATGAGGAAGTTGGCGGCGGAGCGGCCCATGAGCTCAACGGGGATGGCTGCGGTGGTGAGGGGGCCGGTGGGGAGGCCGCGGCCGCGGAGCTGTCCGTCGAAGCCGACGATGACGTAATCCTTGCCGGGCTGTATGCCGTGGGCGAGCGCGCCGTGGACGAAGCCGATGGCGATGTCGTCGCTGGCGCAGAAGACGCCTTTGGGGCGGGGGTTCAATTCAAGATAGGCGCGGACGATGGCGGCGCCGGACGTGGTGGTGTAGTTGCCGGCGTTAAGGAGGTGCCGGGGCGGGATTTCCCGGCCAAAGCCGGCGAGGAAGCCTTCGAGGCGGAGGCTGGAGGTGTGGTCGTAACGGTCGGTGTCGCCGTTGACGCCGATGAAGCAGGCGGAGGCGCAGCCGACCCGGGCGAGGTGTTCCCCGGCAAGGTAGCCGCCTTGTTCGGAATCGGCCATGACGATGTCGTAGCCGGAGGCGCCGAGGATGCGCACGGAGGCGGTGGTGCTGAGGCAGACGACGGGCTGGCCCGGGGTGGCCTGGATGGGAGTTTTTTCGTTCCAGTTAAGGATGAGCTGACCGGAGACGGCAGGGTTGTTCATCTGGGCTTCACGGGCATGGCCGGGTTCGTATGGGATGCGGGTGACGCGGCAGCCGGCCCCGGTGAAGACTTCCTGGGCGGACTCGACGACGGTCTGGAGAAAGCCTTCGAGAACCTTGGCGCTGGTGAGGATGCCGATGGTGGCGCCGGCGACCAGGCGCGCCGGTTCACGGCTGGAAGAAGGCGCGTCGGAGGGAGTGCGCTCAAGATTGGCCATGGTGTCGAGGACGAAGGTTCCCTGGCCGGCACGGCTGGCGAGGAGGCCTTCGGTGACGAGTTCCTTGATGGCTTTGTGGGTGTTGGTCTGGCCGGCGCCGATCTGGGTGGCAAGGGTCTTGATGGGAGGAATCCTGGTGCCGACGGCCCATTGGGTGCCAATCATCGAAAGGAGGCGGGACTTGATCGTCCGGTACGCCTTGGCGTTTTCCATGACTGCGGCGCTTTGATTCCGGGGCGATTGGCTCATTGGGGTGTTTCGTTGGTTGGCGTTTGGGCGTTGCTGGTATGGGTTGTAAGACAAGTTTACTACGCCGTTTGTTTAAGGAAAGGCGAATCACGTGCAGATGTACTGGCATCCTTGTGACTATCTGGCGGCTGACCCCACAATCGTGGAGCACGAGGGCCGGTTTCACCTGTTCTTTGAGAGCACGACGGCCCAGCCGGTGGCGGGCGAGGCGCGGGGGCCGCTGAGCATCTGCCACTATGTGTCGGATGACATGGAGCGGTGGACGGAGTTGCCGCGGGCGCTGAGGGTGGGCCCGGGCGGGGCGTGGGACGGATACCTGCTTTACCACCTGGATGTGCTGGTGACAGGGGGGATGTGGTGGATGTTCTATACGGGGCTGGACCGAGCGGGGAATGGGCAGCGGCAGCAGATCGGGATCGCTCAGTCCAAGGATGGCATCACCTGGGAGAAGCACAAGGGGAACCCGGTGCTGACCAACGCGCGCTATGAAAGGGCAATTCCCAGGGAGGGATCACACAGGGCGGGGGATAAGGATCTTGGGCGGGAATGGTTCCGTGACCCGATGGTGGTATTCGACGGCAAGTCCCAGCGGTGGGTGATGGCGGTGGTGGCGCGGAACCCGGCCATGCCGGTGGACGCACGGGCATGCGTGGCGGGGTACAGCTCCGCGGACCTGGTGCATTGGAGGGATGAGGGGCCGATCTACAGCCCGGGACGGTTTCACACGGTGGAGACGCCGTCGATTTTCGAACACGGAGGAAAGCACTACCTGGTTTACATGAGCAGCCCAAGCTGGGGTGTGCCGATCTTCGGCTGCGACCCGTGGCAGAACGCGGGGAACTACGTGGCGGTTTCGGACCAGGGCCCGCTGGGGCCTTACGTGGCATTGGAGGACGAGATGCTGATCGCGTCCGCGGGGGCGATGCGGCTGGGGGCGCAGCGCGTGCTGCCGGTGAGCGATGGACGTTTGATGCTGTATGGATGGATGGCGACGCGGCCGACGCCGGACGACGGTCCCGGGGATGGCACGCGGGCCACGGTGTTTCCAACGCTTAAGCCGGTGAAGGTCGTGAAGGACCACCTGCGGGTGGAGCAGTCGCAGGAGCTGGCAGCGAAGGTACGGCAGGCGGTGGATGCCCGGGCGATGAAAGAGGCGATGAGGGCCGAGGCCGTGGAGACGTCAAACCAGGGGCTGGGCGTGAAAGCATACACGGGACGGGGCGCGGCGCTGTTTGATGCCGGATCGGCCGATGTGCTGCTGGAGGCGCATGTGCGCTTTGGACAGGGCGAACGGGCAGGGCTGGCGTTCCGTTGCGATGCCCAGGGGCGGTCCGGCCTGATGGCGGTGCTGGACCGGCGCGCCAAACGCGTGGAGCTGTCGGCCTTGGGCATCGGGCACACCGTGGCGGAAAACGGGAGCGACGCGGCGGGCGGGCTGCCGGTCGACTCGCCGACGTTCACCGGGGCGGGCGCGACGGGGGCGTTCATCGATGCACGCGCGTGGAAAGTGAAAAAGGAGGCGCATGTGATGGTGGCGTGCCAGGGGGTGATGATCGAGGTGTATGTGGATGGGCGGCTGATGATTCAGCAGGCGCGACACCGGGAGCGCGGCGTGTTTATGGGGGTGGTGGTGGAGCGGGCAAGCGCGGTTTTTGAAGGGATGGCACATGCGGATCTGGCGTCGGGATGAGCGATGGCTTTTGTGGCGTCTTATATCGTGCAGAGCGGCGTGACGGGACGACGCCGGCTTTGGGACTTTGCAGGCGGAGCGTTTTTACAGGAAACAAAACCATGCATCGATTGATCGGATTTGCGGCGTTGGCGGCTTGCGGGTTGTGTTTGGCGTGCGTGGATGCGGCGCGCGGGGCGGATGCGCCCGAGCCGTCGTTTTACGAGGCGTTCGACAGCGGGAAGGTTGCAGGGGCGGTGGGGAGCGCGGGGACGGGGTTTAAGCGGGAGGCGCGGGACATCGTGGACATGGACCGGGGAACGCTGGCGTTTTTCATCAAGAGCGACAAGGCGATCGCGCCAAGCAACTGGAACCGGATGGCGGGGCTGAATGCGCCCCGGAGCGGGTCGTATTGGAACATGCTGATGGACTTCAACGGGAAGTTCAATGACTTCATGTTCAATGTGTATGACGTGGGGCGGTATTCGCCGCCGCTGAAGATGGCGTCGCCGATCGGGCGGTGGAAGCCGGGGCAATGGGTGCATCTGGCGGTGGTGTGGGACAGGCGGCAAGGCGTGACGGTGTATGAAGACGGGAAGCGGGCGGCCAGCAACTGGGGCGTTTATCGGTGGAACTGGAGCCTGACTCCTTCGGAATTGTTCGTGAACCTGCCGGTGGATGAGTTGTATGTGTTCAACGATGTGCTGACGGATGCGCAGGTGGCGCAACTGGCCAAAGGCGAAAAGCCCACGGGGCCGGTGGCGGCGGAGAAGGCCGGCGAGGATGAAAGCGAACGGACGCGGATGGGCTGGACGCAAGCGGGGTTGTCGGGGCTTGCGCGCGTGAAAGCCGATGAGGCGGTGGCGCTGGTGTTTGCGCGGATCAGCAAGGCGGTGGCGGCCAAGCGGCCGGTGGCGCCGCCACGGGGCGGGATCATGGCGTCAAGCTGGCCGGACATCAAATACGGGGCTTCCACGCGCGCGCGGGAACTGGACCTGGAATTGGCTCCCGGGACGTCGTTCGACCGGGTGAGGATGTTCGTTCAGCGGCCGTTTGAGGGGGAACTGCTGCGCAGCAAGGCGGAGGGGGGACCAAGCGAGACATTGACGACGATCCAGGCGCCGGAGGCGATGTGGTGGACCAGAAAACTGGACAAACCAGTGGCAGGCGAGGCCGGGCAGAGCCTGAAGATCACGCGGAAGACGGGAAGCCTGGGGCCGGTGGATTTTTACCGGGTGGAGCCGGTGGCTGGGACGGCACTGCCGAAAACGCGGCTGACGTACCGCTTTGAAAAGGCGGAGGCACTGCCGAAGGACGAGACGGGGCTGACGCTGACGGCGCAGACTCCGGCCCGGTATCGACGGCCGGTGCTGGGGAAAGAATCGGGTGTGGCGGATTGGTCGCTGAATACGCCGGCGTATGGCGGATTTCAGGCGATGATGGCAGCGCCCTCCGGGCCGGCCAGGGCGCTGGATGGCGTGGTGGTGAAGCTGGTGGCGCAAGGGATCACCGGGCCGACACCGGTGCGCGTGGCCGTTACAGAGCCGGTGAACGGGGTCCGGACATGGCTGAGCGCGGAGGTGGTGCTGGAGCCCAAAGGGCCTGGGCGGCAGACGTATACCGTCGTGCTGCGGGGGCGGCCGGTGATCAACATGCCGGAGCACAAGCGGCGCAAGTACCTGGGGAACGGGAAGTATGAAGCGACGCCAAGCGATGTACCGGGGGTGCCGCTGGGCATGAGCGTGACGGCGGGCGCGCCGGTGACATGGGCCATGGGGGATTCGGGGTGCACCCTGGGGCTGGTGGAGACGGACATGAAGGGAGCGATCGGCGCGGCAGCGGACGACCAGGTGGAGTTCATGCGAGAGGGGTATGCAGAAGAGATGGAAGGGCATCGGTACGGCGATCCGTCGATCGTGATTCCGCTGCGGTGGCTGTGTATGTTCGCGCCGGAACGGATGGAGACACGGCAGATGCTGGAACGGGCGGATTCGCCGAGGTTGTTCGAAGGGATGAACGTTGCGCCGCTGGTTTATGAGAAGGCGGCAAACACCACCGGCGCGCCGGACTGGGCGTTTTGGCAGATGAAGGCGATGGAAGAGCACCGGAAGGTCCTGGATTTCTACATTGATGAGAAGCAGGTGGAGACGGGCGAGTTTGGCGGGATCTGGAACGACGACACGGACCATACCGAGCAGTGGATCGGGCTGGCGCTGTGCATGGATGATTCCGGGAAGATCAAGAAGGCATTGCACAGGTTCTGGGACGGCTTGTGGACCCTGCAGCTTGAAGAGGGGGTGGGCAAGTATGTCCAGGATTCGTGCCATTTCTATGAAGAAGGAATGGGGAGCATGGGGATGCGCCTGCTGCTGGATTACGGCGATCCGACGGCATATGCGCGTGCACTGGCGACCTGCGGCCACTACGGGAAATGGCTGCGCGAGGACGGGAGCGGCGGGCTGGGAAACATCAGCGAGTTCATGAGTCTCAACGAGAACTGGACGGAGGGCGAGCGCTTCGCCAACAGCGGGGGGCGGCGCGGCCACAACCGGGACATGATCGTGCCGGCGGCGTACTTGATCTGGTACAACCGGCATCCGGAGATGGCGCGGATTTATCGCGGGTGGTTCAACGGGGTGGAGCCGGGGGTGGGCGACGGGCTGCAGTCTTATGCGTATGACGCGGTCAGCGATCCGGAGAAGGCCAAGGAGAATTACCTCAAGCGGCTGCGGGAAACGAAGCCCGAGAAGCTCAGCGATGTGATGACTTACACGGAGCTGATGGATGCGGTGGGGGTGGACGACACCACACGCAAGATCCTGGCGCAGCCGTACAAGCCTGCGGCGGCGGTGCAGCATTATCCGTCTTATCTTTCGACGGAAATGCACTGGTACCAGTACAAGACATCGGGAGATATCCGTTACCTGACGGAGTCGTATCAGCAGGTGTGCGGGTGGTTTCACAGCCATGACTGGCTCAACAGCCGCGCGGAGCCGACGATGGACCGCAATCCGCTTCCGCGCACGACGCTGGAGCGGGCACGGACGGGCGGGCTGGCGTCCAACCGTGGGGCAAGCCGGGTGATGTGGCCGAGCTATGGACTCTCGTACACCAAGGGTGGCGACAACGTGGCTGCGTTGGTGATGGACAACCGCGAGACGCGGCTGTCGGCGCGGTTTTATTTGTTTGGCGACAAGGCACAGGAACTGGGGTTGAAGGTGTGGCGGCTGGACCCCGGGACGTATGAGGTGGTGTTGTCGAAGGACGCCAACGACGACGGCAAGCCGGAAGGGGTGATCGCCCGGCAAAAACTGGAACTGGACCGCGGCGCCGCAGTGACGCTGACGCTGCCGCCCAGGGAGCCCGTGATGGTGGAGATCCTGCCGATCCGGACATCCAAACCAAACTACGACCAGGCGGACGCGGCCATCGGGCCGGAAACCGTGGAGCTGATTTACGACGACCACCTTGTGGTCCGGGTGTACAACAACGGCACCAAGCCGGTGGAGAACCTGCTGGTGCGCGTGCGGGACCTGAAGTCCGGGCAGGTCATCGGGCGAGGGGAACAGAGGATCGCCCGGATTCCCGCGCCGCTGGACATGAAGCCGCAGCATCGGTCGGTGGAATTTTTAAATATCACGCCCAATGCGATGGGGGGCGTGATCGTAGAGGTGGACCCGGAGAATGAAGCGCAAGACCTCAACCGGCACAACAATGTGGTGGAGGTGAGGTTTTAGCTTGGATGCAGCGGGCCGGGTGCGGGCAAAGGCATTTGCTGACTTTCCCCGCGCCCGGGTTTGCCGGGTGGGGGGATAATTCCCGAGTGGGAATGGCGTTGTGGGTTTTCAGCGGCGGATGGGGACGAGCTTGCGGAGGCGGGGTTCACGGAGGAAGAGGGCGAGCCAGATGATGACCCCGAAGATGACGGGGAAGAGGACCTGGATGAGTGGATCGCCGACGCGGAGGTGGGTGGCGACGGCGCCGCCGAGGTATCCGGTGAGGAGGATGGCACCGAGAATGGCCGTCTGGGGGATGACGTAGAGGAGGGTGCAGATGGCGTTGACGATGCCGATGGGGGTGCTGAGGTGTTCGGGCCAGCCGAGATGTTCCATGCCTTTGAGTGCTTCCGGGGGTTTGAGGAAGCTCATGACGGAGCCCATGGCCAGCATCAGGACGGGGAGGGCGCTGAGGACATAGCTGATCCAGAGGATGGGCTTGGACGGCTTGGGTGCGGTTTCATCGGACATGAGGTGGCCTTTCGGTGGGTCGAGCTTTCAACATATCCGGTTTGGGGGCGTGGGCAAAGGGGCAGGAGGCATAAAAAAACTCCGCAGGCCTGGGCCTGCGGAGTTTGCGATTGGATGAGGAGGGGTTTTAGTGAGCGCGGCGGGAGGGGTAGTAGTAGCTGTAGCCGCCGCCGTCGAGGGTGAAGGCTTCTTCGGGTACGGGGCCGGGGATGGGGGTGGCGGAGACGCCGATGGCCACCTGCTTGGAGTTGCTGTAGCTCTTGCTCTTGCCGGGGAAGGCGTACCACTTGACGCTGCCGTCGAGCCAGACGGCGTTTGCGCCTGCGGGGTCGCCGGGCCAGGCGCCGTTGGTTTTGCCGATGATGCCGTTGTGCGCGGTGATGTGTTTGGTGGAGGAGGGGCTGCAGATGAAGTCAACGGCCATGGGGCGGGTGTCTTCGGTGCGGTAGTTGACGGTCATGTAGGGGGAGACGGCGTCGCCGTTGTAGTTCATTTTCACGTAGGTGGGCCAGAAGCGGGGGTTTTGGTAGTTGGTGGTTTCCTTAAAGAGCCGGCGTGCGGGGTAGTGCTGGGTGATGGTTTCGTCCAGCGCGGGGCGGGCGTAACCGAAGGTGGTGTACTTGGTGTAGTTGATGGGGGACCAGACGAAGTCCGGCACGGGGTCTGCGGCCGGAGCAATGGGGGCGGGGGGAGTGGCGACTGCGAATGCCGCGGCAGCGGGGACGGTGGGGGCTGGTGCGGGTGCGGGCATCACGGGTTTGATGGTGGCGTTGCTGGCCATGTATCCGGTGCCCATTTTGAGGGTGGGGCACCAGCGGTTGCCAGCGGCCCAGAGGTCTTGATAGATGGAGGGTTCGTCGGAGCGGATGAGGTGATTGGAGCCGCCTGAGGGGCTGGGGTAGTACCAGTTGCCCATGGTGACCATCCAGTCGTTGTGGGCCTGCATGTAGAGGGTGTCGCCGACACCGATGGCCTTGAGGTTGGATTTGCAGACCGCCGAGAGTGCGACCTCACGGGTGCGCATGGCGGAGGGGACAAGAAGCGCCATGGTGGTACAGATAATGGCGATAACCACCAAGGTTTCCATGAGGGTGAAGGCTTTGGGAGCCCGGGGTTGAACCTTTGCCTGCGACTTGTTTTGGCGGTTGCACTTCATATGTCCCTCCAATTGATCCGTCATGGGGTCGCTTGAGAAGGCTTGTGGGGTCTGGCTGGTCTTTTGGACCAAGGAGACCGCTTACCCCCTTGCTCAGGGGGATTGCTTTTGGGCGTGCCACATCCAACACGCGAAAAGCGGGCCACAAACGTTCGGTTAAGAATCGAGCAGTGATACTATTGCGGGCTAAGGGGACTCATCACTGCGTTAAGCACCCTTGGCTATCTCCGACTTCGTGACCGGTCCTGGGGGACTCTCTTCCTTTTGGGCCGGACACGATTCAGAGCGGGTTGTCAGAGTCAGAGGTTTTAGACGGACGGCCCTTGTTTCGAAGGCCTTGGCGAGGGTCTTTTCCTCTATCTCTATTCTCACCTTAGGAGGCTGCTGTGACTGACGCAAGGGGTAAATCAAGAAAAAACTACAAATGATGGCAATATTTGCACGACATTATTGTTCGCCTGATTACCCCGTCGGGTAAGTCCGTATGCCCAGGCGGGGGAATGACGCTATAGTTGCCTTGTTGCAAGCCTTATGAACATGTCTACATGAAGGGACTGACGCATGTTTTGGTATGACATTGCGAATCAGGGCATGACTCAGACCCGAACTGCGCGAGGGCGGCCTGGATTTTCGCTGATTGAAGTATTGCTGGTGATCGGCGTGATCGGGATTCTGGTGGGGCTGAGTCTGCCGGCGATCGCGCGGGCGCGCGACCGGGCGGTGAAGACATCCTGCGGGGCGAATCTCAAGCAGATCGGGATCGCAGTGGAAGCGTATCGGATGGACTACAAGGGGCAGATGCCGCGGGCGAGGTACATGCCGCCGCCGTTCCTGTCGTCGGACTCGGACCCGACGCTGGCGTCGAGGCTATCAAACTATTTGGATGGCGGGAGCGGTGAGACTTCCAAGGTGTTTAAGTGCCCTGGCGATAAGCAGGTGTTTGGTCTTGCGGGGACAAGCTACATGTACCAGTCGGAAGTATCGGGTGTGATTCTCGAGCAATGGTTTCCGGTGAAGTTTTTCAATATCCCGCTTTCGGAAGTGGTGGTGAGCCGGGATTTTGACCTGGGTACATTTGACCTGGAAGGCGATAAAACCATCACGGTGCAGGCGTTTCATGACGTGCGGAATTTGTTGTTCGCCGATGGGCATGTGGGGAATTTCAGCGCGGTGGCACCTTAGGAAGCGATGCGATGAAAAAGAAGATATTGACGGGTTTGGTGCTGGTTTTAGCGGTGTGCTCGCTGGCCGGAGGGTGGTGGTGGTACGACAGGTATTACCGGCTGCCGGGGCTGCCCACCAACGTCGACGAAGCCGTGAAGGTGATTGGCTCACCGGCGTTTAAACGGTTGCCGGACGACCGTCGCAAGGAATACCTGGAGACTTCACGCAAGCTGTTTGAAAAGATGCCGATGGAAGAGCGCAGGGCCTACATGAGGGCCATGCGCGACAAGCCCGAGGGCCGGGCCGCGGCGCAGGAGGCGGGCGCGGAAATGATGATGACGCAGGCGAAGTCGTTCGCACAGCTCAACGAGCTGGCGCGGAACCTGATTTTGGATCAGATCATCAAGGCGCAGGAAAGCATGACGCAAAAGGCCAAGGAAGCGCAGGCGAAGGCTCCGCCGATGACCGACCAGCAAAAGGCCGAGCGGCAAGCCAAGCGGGATAAGGATCTGGCGGAGGCGCGGTCGTATATCCAGAAGCAGATCGAATCCGGCAATCCGCAGCGCCAGGCGCTGGTGGGGGAAGGAATGAAGGCGCTGAGGAATCGGCGCATCGCCAAGGGGCTGGCGCCTGATCCTGAGCCGATTCAGAGGTGAGAGGAATTTATAAATTGTAATTTTAAATTTATAAATTGAAGACAGAATGAACCCGTCGCCATGCGCAATAAAATGAGGCATTCGTGTCGCTTGGATTTATTTATCGGTCAACTTACCGGGCATCTTGAGCGCAGGGACTCAAGGGCTCGCTCAACGGCTTCGTCGAGTGTTTCGCAGGGGACATCATCGATGGGCTGGTGAGAGAAGTCGATGATGTGCCAGTGCTCGCCTGAGGGGTACAGGTAGAGCAGGTAGCTGAAGTTGGAGATCGAAGATTTGGGCTCGTGGTTTGGGACGCCCGCGGCGATGGAGTGGCCCAGGGTCCAGGTGCGCTCGTAGGAGACGAAACCTTCGCTTTGGATTTTCTTGACAGCTTGATCGGGATTCATGGCTCGGCCCTCTGGAAAGAGTAGGGTGTGCTTACGACCGGCATTGGGCTCGGGCGTGGCGCTCAATAGCCTTGTGATTGATCCGGCTGAACAGATGTGACGCACGAACGTGGGTCAGCCGAGATACGGATTAGAAAGACCTTGGAATCGACGCGGCGGTTTGCGGCGTGAAGGCCAGAGGTCTTGTCTGGCGCTTCAACTTTTTCCTGTGATTCTTTTCAACGAGCTCGGACGTTGTGCGATTGCACGAAAGGCGTGATTTTTTCGGCTCCTGGACGTGTTTTGCAGACAGGCTCGGGTCGTGTCGAGCGGTGAGGTCGCTTTTTGTTTATTGCAGTTATTGTCTAACTTTGCCGAAGCGGGTGCAAGAGAAATATAGGTGAGCAAAAAGATTCAAGGATGTGTGATGTTTTTCCCGTCGGCGA
>CAZIWA010000038.1:0-10373 GCA_964542875.1 uncultured Phycisphaeraceae bacterium | reverse complement strand
CGGCGTTGGCGGCGCGGATTTCGTCCATGTAGATGTTGGAGGCGATACCGGCATAGGTGTTGATGCCGGCGGGAGAGAGGTGGACGCCGTCTTCGTTGACGACGTCGGTCCAGGGGAGGCCGCCTGCGATGGTTTCAACGGACATGTCGATGTAGCGCACGCCCTGGGCGTGCGCGGCCTTGCGTGACTCTTCGCGGTAGAGCGCGGCGGTGTCGGAGTAGCTGAGGCCCGAGAGGAGGCGGAGAACGCTCCTGGGGCGATGATTGCCCAGGACGACGACGCGGGCGTGGAGCTCTTCGCGGCAGCGCTTGACCATTTCCTGAATGTGGGCGTTGAACTCTTCGAGGGTGCTCAAGGGGAGGCCGTTTGGACGTTTTCCGTCGGAGCGCAGGTCGTTAAAGCCGAACTGGATGAGAACCAGGTCCGGCTCGTGGCGGGCGACGCGTTCCTGGAATTGTGTTTTGGCGGTGGCGGCGGGCATGCCGCCGACGCCCATGTTGATGACCTTCACGGGACGGCCGGCGTTGACGCAGACGTTGTGGACGAATTCAGAGCGGTCGGGCCAGCCGGCGGCGGCGATGGAATCGCCCCAGACGACGACGATGAAGGGGTCTGCGACGGGGGCGGGGGCTTTGGGGTCGAGGTTGTTGCTCATGGAAGGTAGGGTCCGGGGGCTGGTCAGAGGGATGACGACAGCAGGAGGCCAGAAGGACTTTATCCGAAGGTATGGGGCCTGGGCGGTTGGGGAAGCCGGTATCCGATGTGGTTTTACGGGATTTTGCAGTCGCGCTTGTCGATGGCGTTTAAGGCCTGGAAAAGAGATGTGGCGACGGGGCCGGCTTTGCCGGAGGCGATGGTTTTGCCGTCGATGGTGACGACGGATTTGATGTTCGCGGTGGTGACGGAGAGGAAGACTTCGTCGGCGGTGAGGAGTTCGTGGATGTTGTAGTGGCGGACATCGATCTGGATGCCCTGGGCCTGGGCGGCTTCCAGCAGGAGGGAGCGGGTGACGCCGGGGAGAATGTCAGGATCGCAGGGGTGGGTGACGATGACGCCTCTGCGGACGATGAAGAGGCTTGAAGAGGTGCCTTCGGTGACATTGCCGTTTTTGTGAAGGATGGCTTCGTCGGCGCCGGCCGCCTGGGCTTTGTTCTTGGCGATGACGTTGGGCAGAAGCATGAGGGATTTGATATCGCAGCGGCCCCAGCGCTCGTCGGGATGGAGGATGCAGGCGACTTCCTTGGGCGCGGTGGACTCCACAAAAGCGGGCGTGGGGTAGGCGATGGCCAGGACGGTAGGGGGCACGTTAACGGGGTAAAGATGGTCGCGCGGAGCAACGCCGCGGGAGACTTGCCAGTAGAGCTTGGCGTTTGGCGTGTTGTTGAGCTTCAGAAGCTCCATGCTGGCGTGGGGGAGGTTTTTAACGTGGTCGGTTTCGGCGATCTGGATGGCGGCGAGGCTGTTGGAGAGCCGCTTGACGTGACGGTCCATGGCGCGGGCATGGTTGTTGAAGCATTTGACGACTTCATAGACGCCATCGGCGAAGAGTGCGGCGCGGTCTTCGATGTCGAGGTGGGCCTGGGACCGGGGGAGGATTTTGCCGTTGAGGTAGACGTGGGTCTGGTTGGGCATGGGAGTGTCGCCTATTGCGCCCGGGTTATCGGGTTATCGCGAATCCATCACTGAGCGCACTGTGAGGGTTGGGGGTGATGGATCATAAACCGTTTGGGTTTTGAGAGGAGTGTGATCGGAGTGTTGTGACTCCGATCACACTGCCACCCGGGCGAAAGTGCCGGCGCTGGTGCGTCAGATGCTTTCGGGCCTTGCGCCCTGGGCGGGGCGGCTGATGAAGAGGGTGGCGTCTTTGCCGACGGCTTTTTTGTAGCCTGCGGAGATGTGGCCGGCGATCTGGTCGGCTTTGTCTGCGCGGATGAGTGTGACGGTGCAGCCGCCGAAGCCGCCGCCGGTGAGGCGAGAGCCGTAGACGAGGTTGTCCTGCTGGAGGGAGAGGGCGATATCGACGAGTTTGTCGATTTCCGGGATGCTGATTTCAAAGTCATCGCGCATGGAGAGGTGGCTTTGGACCATGAGCTTGCCGAAGAGGGACCAGTCGCGGGCGTTGCCAGCATCGGCGGCGGCGGCGGTCCGAGTGATTTCGGTGACGATGTGGCGGGCGCGTTTGAACTGGAGGTCCGTCAGCTTGGATTTATTGGCCAGGAGTTGTTCGTAAGTGACATCACGCAGGGCTTTGACGCCCAGCGCCTTGGCGGCGCCTTCACAGGCGGCCCGGCGATCGGGGTATTCGCTGCCGGTGAGCTCATGCTTGACGTTGGAGTTGGCGATGAGGACGGCGATGTTGGGGTCGTCCAGGGGGACCTGGCGGGCGACGAGGGAGCGGCAGTCCAGGAGCATGGCGCGGCCTTCCTGGCCCATGGTGCTGATGAACTGATCCATGATGCCGCAGGGCATGAAGGCGAAGGTGTGCTCGGCCTTTTGGCACAGGAGCGCTTTTTCAGGACCGGTGAGGGTTTGCTGGATGATTTGTTCGATGAGGGTGGCAGTGGCCACTTCGAGGGAGGCGGAGGAGGAGAGACCGCCGCCGAGGGGGACATCGGAGGAGACGAGAATCTGGAGGCCGATGGGCTTGATGCCGCGGGCGACGAAGCCGGCGAAGACGCCTTTGACGTAGTTGGCCCATTTGGGGGTGGCGGGGGCCAGGGCGGCGTCTGCGGTGAAGGTGGCGGGGTCTGGCTGGTTGGTGCTCACCAGAGTGATGGTGCTGCCGGGGACGGGACGGGCCAGAGCGTAAGTCCGGCGCTCAATGGCCATGGGGAGGACGTAGCCGTCGTTATAGTCTGTATGCTCGCCGATGAGGTTTACGCGGCCGGGCGCGCTGGCGGCAAGGGTGGGCTGGGCAGAGAAGTGTCTGGCGAAAGTGTCAACAAGGTTTTGAGGGACTTTAGCGGTCATGGGGGGGCTCCGGTTAGCGGGCCGACATTCTAACGGGGGAATGGGAGAGGAGGGATTCTCGTCCTTAACGATGGATTCCTGTGCCCGACAACCTGGTGCGTGGGCGATTGGTGTTTCGAGTGGGTTTCGAGCAGATTTGGCCTCTTTGTTCATTTTGAGTATGATTTGCACTACGTTTCCCCGGTGGAACGACCAGGAGTCGGCGTTGCGTTTTGAATTGATAGACCGTGTGCTTGAGCAGAGCGACCAGAAGGTTGTGGCTATCAAATGCGTGACCAACGCTGAGGAATACCTTGGGGACCACTTTCCCGGGTTTCCGGTGCTGCCTGGTGTGATGATGCTGGAAACGCTGGTGCAAGCGGCCAGACTCATGGCAGGGGCGTCCGTGCCGCTGGCTGTTACCGAAGTGCGTAACTTGCGTTACGGCAATATGGTGCGGCCGGGACAGGCGTTGAAAGTGGAAGTCACGCTGCGGGGCAAAGATGCCTCGGGCTGGGACTGCAACGGTGTTGGCAGCGTCGATGGCCAAGTGGCCGTGCAGGGCCGGTTCAAACTGGCTCCGGTGCCTGGCCTTGATGGGCCAGTATCGACCTGAAGAATCACAAGAGACCCGATTAACCTTTGCGCGCTAAGGATTGTGCGCTTGAACTGGAGTTTGAACCATGGCCAAGTCCCCGGAAGAAATCTTCAAGAGTGTGCAGGAAGTTCTTATCGATGCCCTTGGCGTTGATGAAGAGGATGTCACCCCGGGTGCGCGCCTGGTGGGCGATCTGGGTGCGGAATCCATCGACTTCCTGGACATTTCGTTCCGGCTGGAAAAGGCCTTTGGCATCAAGATCGGCCCCGGTGACTTGTTCCCTGAAAACGTGCTGACCAACCCTGAATACGTTCAGGACGGCAAGGTGACCGACGCGGGCATGGCGGAACTTCGCAAGAAGCTGCCTCACGCGGACCTGGGCGCTTTCGACAAGAGCCGTATGGTGGACGACTTCTCCGACGTGTTCACGGTCGATCTGATCGTGAAGTTCGTGCAGTCGAAGATTGCAGCCTGAGGCGACGTGAGCCGTGGGCAATATGAATGACTTTTGACCAGGGTCCAGGGTCTGGGGTCTAGAGTCTGGTTAGAGGGAAAAGAATTCCTTTGTTCTTTTTCTGACCAGATCTTAGACCTCTGATCCCGGACTCTTTTCTTTTTTTGCAGGACCCCGCCATGCGCTGGATGTGGATTGACCGGATTACGCAGTTGGATAAAGCCAAGAGCATTACGGCGATCAAGAACATTTCGCTGGCGGAGGAAGTGGTGCATGATCACTTCGCCGCGGTGCCGGCCAAGGACGGCAAGCCTGGGCGCGATGCGCTGCCGGTGATGCCCAACTCGCTGATCATCGAGGGGATGGCGCAGACGGCCGGCATCATGGTGGGGCATGCCAACGACTTTAAGGAAAAGGTGATTCTGGCCAAGATCGGCAAGGCGATTTTCACCAATGCGGGCTTCCCCGGATACACGCTGAAATTCAGCGCGGTGATGGATCGGATCGATTCACTGGGCGCTTCGACGTCCGGCACGGTGACACGCATCGACCCGGCAACGGGGAAGGAAGTGCCGCTGGCGACGATCGAGCTGCTGTTTAGCCACATCGACCAGAACCGGTCCGGGCTGGAGTTTCCGGAGCACAACTTTGTGTTTACGGATCAGTTCATGACGCTGCTGAGGACGTCGGGGTTTTGAGGGGGAAGAGGTCCCGAGTCCCGGGTCCCGGGTCGAAAACAGTGGAGGGAGAGGCCTACGGCCTTTTTCGGGTTACGGGGTACGGGTTTCGGGGATCGGGTAAGAGCAGAGGGAGAGCGATATAGAAATAGGCCGGACGCCCGTGAGGGTGTCCGGTGCATTTTTGACCCGAACCCCGAACAGGCCGCAGGCTTCTCTCTTTACTTGAGTTGGGCGAGTTGCCGGGCAGCGCTTTCGACGACCCGTTCAAGCGAGCCGGGGGCGAGCTTGGCCCAGTAGG
Organism: uncultured Phycisphaeraceae bacterium; assembly: GCA_964542875.1. GTDB lineage: Bacteria > Planctomycetota > Phycisphaerae > Phycisphaerales > Phycisphaeraceae > CAZGOM01. Next base: position 5,394 of record CAZIWA010000038.1, on the reverse strand, counting down.
TGTAGCGTTCGTTGGCCTCGTGGCCGAAGTTGGGGTACGCCTCGCGGGTGGGGAGATAGCCCACGTAATGCGTGATCATGTGCGCCACAATGGTGGCCGCGGCGGGTGAGCTTTTCTTGATCGCCACCTGGCCCTCGGTGAACGGCTCGCCGGGAAGGCCAACAAAGGCGATGGGGCCGATGCGGGCGGCGTAGATCTCGTAATTGAAGATGGGCTCACGCTTTTTGAGGTAGTCAATGCTCCGGGTGGATGCCGCGTAAAACCACTCCGGCTCCACCTGGCCATCGGGCTGCCATTGGCCGGTGGGATGCGCGGCGAGGATCTTTTCGACTTGCGCCAACCGCTCCGGCGGCACCGGCCGGTAATCCAGTTTCGTCACCTTGCAGTTGAAGGCCAGACCGGCGGCGGGCTGGAACTTGAAGTTTTCGATGAGGGGCTTTGTGGTTTTGGCGAGCTCCAGGCCTTGCTTGAGATGGTCCCAGACGGAGGTGGAACGGTAGGGCTCGGGGTTGATGTTTCCACAGCAGCCGTTTAAGACGATGGGAACGCAGCCAGGCCCGATGGTGGAGCGCAGTTCCTGACACCAGATGCCCGGCCAGTCGGCAGAGACGTGGAAGAACTCGGGCGCGCGTTTGCCGTCCTGCGTGAAGCAGCCGCGGAGGAAGACATTGACCGGGTGGCAGGTGTAGTGAAGCAGGAGGCAGGTGAGCTTTTGCGTGGCGGCGCTGCGGAAGCCGACGGCGAGGACCTCAGGGTCGATGTGCTTTTCCTCGCGGCGGTTGTAGGCTAGGTCGTTTCGCCAGGCGCGGCCCCATGCGATGTCGACGGGTTCACGTTTTTTGAGCGCGCCTTCAATGGCTTTCAAGGCCTGGGCGAGGGCGAAGTCGGTGTATTTTTTCTCGCTGCCCCAGAAGTATTCATGCTCCGGCGGCATGGGGAGCGGGAATTCCACATCGAGCATGAATTTGCCCAGTGCCGGCGAAGAGTGCGTCTGGGTGGCCTGGACCATCACCTCGTGGGGTTTGAGGCCGAATTGTTTCTCCGCGGCGGCGTGAAGGGCGTCGGTCCAGTCCTGGGCGATGATGGTGCTGTCCATGACCAGGATGCAGAGGCGGGTGCCGTTTTCCTCGAACACGACGGCTTTGGCGAAAAGAGGATCCAGCACCTTGGTGGCGGGCCTGCGGTCGCCCATGCCAGAGCCCGCGAGGTGGGTGCCGGGTTCAGGTGTGATGTCGACTTCGTGCGCGCCGAGATGGATGGCCATGGGATGCTCCTTGATGGAGACAAGGTAGCGCGCGGCGGAGGAGGGGGTATGGAAAAAAGGAACGTGGAAGGGAAAGGTACAGGGTACAGGGTACAGGGTACAAGGTAAAAGGTAAAAGGGACAAGGCAGAAAGAAGGGGTGAGGGGATCCGGATTGGGGTGTGATCAGGCGAGTTTTTTGGTGGCGGTGACGCCGTCTTTGGAAATCTTTACGTCGTAGCCCATCTGGATGAGCTGGGCGCGCAGGGCGTCTGAGGTGGTGAAGTCCTTGGCGGCGCGGGCGGCGAGGATTTTCTGGATGATCGGGGCCGCGGGGTCTTCGCCGGTGGCGGCGGTGGAGGCGCCGGGGATGATGACGCCCAGCACGCTGTCGACGAGTTCCAGGAACCTGGCGGCCAGGCCGGGGTTCTGGTCGGCTTCGGGAAGGAATTTGAAGACCTCGGCGAGAGCGCCGGCCATGTTGAGGTCTTCGGAGAGGGCGCTGATGAAGGCCTGGTAGGCGGGGTGGTTTTTCGCTTTTGCGTGGTCGTCGCTGTTGCCGGGCTGGGCTTTGACGCGGGCGTAGGCATCGCGCAGGCGTGCCACCGCGCTGGCGGAATCTTCAAGGCCTTTGGCTGTGAAGTTCATGTTCGAGCGGTAGTGGGCTTTGAGGAGCTCGTAGCGCAGAACGGCGGGATCGACTTCGCGGTTGGTGACTCGGCCTTCGAGGACGTCGCGGACGGTGTAGAAGTTGCCCTTGGATTTGGACATTTTCTCGCCGTTGACGAGGAGGAAGCGGGTGTGCATCCAGTAGTTGGAGAAGGTGGATTTGCCAGATGCGCCGCGGGACTGGGCGATTTCGCATTCGTGATGGGGGAAGATGTTGTCTTCGCCGCCGGTGTGGATGTCGATGACTTCGCGGCCCAGGACGGATTGGGCCATGGCGGAACACTCGATGTGCCAGCCGGGGTAGCCGGGGCCCCAGGGTGAGTCCCACTTCATGATGTGGGTTTTGTCGGGCTTCCAGAGGAGGAAGTCTGACGGGTTTTTCTTGGCGGCCTGGTGGATGTCGGAGGTGCGCCCACCTGCGCCGGCGCGGAGTTTGTCGAGGGTGTTGCCGGAGAGCTGGCCGTAATCGGGGAAGGATTCGACGTCGTAATAAACGGCGCCGTCGGTGGAGACGTAGGCGTGGTTGCGCTCGATGAGCCGGGTGATGAGGGCCTGCATCTGCTGGACGAAGTTAGTGGCCCGGGGCATCTGGCCGGGGAATTCCGAGGCGATCTTGATGTTGAGTTTTCTGGCGTCTTCAAGAAAGGCGTTTAAGAAATACTCGGCGACCTGGTAGGGGTCGTCAGGATTTTGGATTTCATTGGCGGTGAGCTTGCCGGACTTTTTCTGTTCCTTGAGGCGTTGGCCGGCGGCCTGCATTTTGTCCTGACCGGCGCCGTCGGCGGAGGAGTCGTCGGTCATGTGGCCGACGTCGGTGATGTTCATCACCTGGTGGACGCTGTGGCCGGAGGCTTCCAGGAAGCGGCGCAGGGTGTCTGCGAAGACGAAGGCGCGGAAGTTGCCGATGTGGGCGAAGTCGTAGACGGTGGGCCCGCAGTTGTACATGTAGACGGGGGTGCGGCCGTCCGCGGAAACGGGGGATGCGGGGGTGAAGTCCTGGAGGGACTTGGTGAGGGAGTTATAGAAGCGAGTGGGCATGGGGGGAGATTTTACTTGGAAAGGGTCCGGGGTTCAGGGTCTGGGGTCTGATCAGAGGGAAGGGGAAGAGCAGGATCGAGGATGAGGCCGGTGATTTTCGGGCCAGGCCCTAGACCCCAGACCCCAGACCCTTCTTGGAATACACCGGGCCGAGGCCGATGAGGGCGAGCAGGCGGTCTTCTTCGGCGTGCATTTTTTTGTGCTTGGCGGGGGTGGTGTCGTCGTAACCGGTGACGTGAAGGAGGGCGTGGAGGGCGTAGAGGAGGAGTTCGAGCCTGGTTTCGTGGCCACGGGTTTTGGCGTGGCGGGCGGCCTCGTCGACGCAGACGACGGCTTCGACGTCGACGGTGGGGTCGACGTCGTCATCGCGCATGTCGAAAGTGAGGACGTCGGTGGTGCCGGCGATGTTCAGGTGCTGGCGGTGGAGGCGGTCCATTTCGGCATCGCCGACGAAGCAGAGGACCATCTCACCCGAGAGGCCCATGTGCTGCGAGAGGAGCGCCAGTTGCGAGACGATCCATTTGCGGTCGGAAGCGGGGAGCAGCCCGGCGGGGGAGACGGGGGAGATTTTGAGCTTGGGTTTGGGCATGGGGTGGCTGCGCGGGGGAAAAGTTAAGCCTTACCAGATGCCCATTTCATGCATCTGCCGGGTGGCCTGGCCGGCCCAGTCCCGATTGGCCGCGGGGCTGGCGGGGCTGGGGTGGAGGATTTTACCCACCTTCAGATGCGCAAAGCGGGCTTGCTGTTTAAGGGCCTGATTTTTGGCGAAGTCGCCCACGCCGATGAGCCACTGAGGCTCCAGCGCCTGGATGACCTGCGCCAGGTGGGCGTCGCAGGCCTCGGTGAGCTTCTGAACCTGGGGGCCGGTGAGCTTGTCGGGGGTGAGGTTGGCACCCGAGGACTGCATGAAGACCAGCGGACAGTAATTGGCTACGAAATGGTCTTGAAAGAAGGCTTGGGGCTTGGGAAAACGCTGGGAGAAAAGGCCCCAGAGCCGCTTGCCGGAGACCTCGGATTTTGGGCAATCAAAGCCGACGATGGGGCGCTTGGGGTGCTCGACATCGGGCTTGGAGACGGAGGCAGTGATGCCCATCCAGTCTCGCACAGCGGCGATTTCCCCAAAGGGGACGCCGGTCTGGGCCATGCCCCAGGGGCCGGGGTTCATGCCCAACAAGACGAATTTCTTTTTACCGGCGCCAAAGCGCTTGAGGTAAAGCTCATGGGCGGCCCAGGCGTATTGAAGGGGGTTGTAGATGTGGGAGACAGGTGCGGGGAAGTCAAGAGAGCGGAGCTGGTCGGTAAGGGACTGGGCGGCGGCGCTAAGAGCAGCAGAAACGTCGGTTTGCACCTTCTTCATTTTATTTTCTATTTTGTTTTCTTGAGAAGCGGGCGGGGTTGGCGGGAAGGCAGGCCAACGTCAGGCTCACATTTGCGGGAGACGGCAGTCTTTGCGCTTGATCATGGTGACGCAGTTGCCTTTGTCGTTATAGCTGACTTCGGTCATGTAGGCTTTGATGAGCATGACGCCGCGACCGTTGGGAAGCTCGATGTTTTCGTCGGCGGTGGGGTCCGGGAGGGCCTGGGGGTTAAAACCGGGGCCTTCGTCACAGATGGTGACCTGGATGTGGTCTTTGTCGATGGTGAAGTCGATGAAGACTTTTTTGGTGGGGTCGTTGGCGTTGCCGTGCTTGATGGCGTTTGAGAGGGCTTCGTCCAGGGCCAGGCGCAGGGCGAAGATCTGATGGTCGTCGTAATGAAAAGTGGCAGCCTGTGCAACAATGTTTTGTTGCACCTGCTGTGCTTCCCTGGAGATGCTGGTGATGACGACTTTCGCCATTGAACGGCACTCACTGGCCAAAACTGGCCGACCTGAAAGCGACCCCAACGCTACTTAAAGCTCGCTGCTGCCTTCTCTGTCGACTCGAAGATCTGGAAGACCCTGTTGAGCCGGGTGATGACGAAGACTTCATAGATCTGGGTGTCGATGTTGGCCAGACGGAGCTGGCCAGACCGTTCCCGGACCCTGTTATTGATGGTGATAAGGGAACCCAGCGCGGCGGAAGACATGTGCTCCACAGCGCTGAAGTCAATGAGAATCCTGGGGGGCGATTGTTTATCAATGACCCCAAGGACTTCGTCCTTGATTTGAGCAATGCTGGTCTCTTCCAGGATATTGCGATCACGGAAAGAGATTTTGGTAATGCCGCCTGTCTGTTGCTCTACAAGCAGGCGGGAATCGGGCTTGGACATGGAGCCTGCTCCTTAGCGATTCATACTAGTCAGATCGTATTGGGCTTGGGGGGGGCTGTCAAGGAATGGATGAGCGGAAAGAGGAGAACCCTACCGGCTGGGGGTATTGTGCCGGGAAAACAGGTGTGTAAAGGAGTTAGAGCAAAAGGGGAAAAGCCCGGGCGGGGATGTGGAAAGGGGGGACAGGGTAAAAGC